>NYTT01000088.1 GCA_002683775.1 Flavobacteriales bacterium | reverse complement strand
TTGGAACGCCTTAACAACAACAAGTAATTCAAATACAAATACTTGGACAACAAAAGAATTTAATGCACCATCTGGATGGTGGAATTATTGGGGGTGATGGTCAATATGCTAATATTAATCTAATGGAAATTGGTTTCAATACCTATTTGCTAGCAGGTTATTGTTTTCATAATTCAGAAAAAAATTTAAGTGGCGTCTATCTATCTCAAGGTATTGGATATTTACAACATAAAATTTTTATAGATACAAAAAATCAAAATATACCTCAACTTAACGAGAACATGAAAAAAGGTTATGATCGATTTTCAAATGGTATAAGTGCAAAGTTTTCTATTGATTATAAATTTTATCATAAAAAAGGAATGTTTCAAATAAGCTCTGGATTAAACTATACAGTTGCTCACACAAAAATTCAGAGAAATTATGATTTCGCAAATAATATTATGTATCCAAATAAGAGAAAGTGGGATAATTTTTTAGGTTTAAAATTTGAAGTTATCATTCCAATTCAAAGAAAAAATGATGAACAATTTCATTATTTTTAATGACATGAGTTTTTTATACAACATAGGAATTAACTGTTATATTATAATCATCAGAATTGCTTCGATTATAAATCCACAGGCAAGATTATGGTTAAGCGGAAGAAAAAAATTACTCTGCAAAATAAAGAAATCAGTTTATAAGAAAAAAAATATTGTATGGTTTCACTGTGCATCTTTAGGTGAATTTGAGCAAGCAAAACCAGTTATTTCTGAATACAAATCTATTAATCCAAATCATAAAATACTACTTACCTTCTTTTCTCCTTCTGGATATGAACTAGAAAAAGATAATGCTTTGGCAGACTGGGTATTCTATTTACCAACTGACACTAAATCAAACTCTAAAGAGTTTATTATGCTTGTTAATCCAATTAAAGCGGTATTTATAAAATATGAATTTTGGTTTAACTTCATCCACGAATTGAAGAAAAATAAGATCCCTATTTATAGTGTTTCATCAGTATTTCGCTCTGAACAATTGTTTTTTAAATTTACATGGTGGGCAAATCAACTCAAAAATATTAGTCACTTTTTTGTACAAGATTTAGCATCAAAAAAACTTTTAAATTCCATTAATATTAATAATGTCACTGTTTCGGGTGATACTCGATTTGATAATGTACTATCTAACAGTAAAAAATCTGAAGAAATTGAGTTAATTAAAAATTTCTGCAATAATAACGATACTATAATATGTGGAAGCACATGGCCTGCAGACGAAAAGCTATTAATTGATTATATAAGTAAAAATCATCAATACAAGTACATCATTGCACCACATGAAATGAATAGGAATTCATCTTTGCAGAATAAAACCAAAGGGACACTATACTCTAATGCTACAGAAGAAAATATTAGAGATTCTAGAGTTCTTATAATTGATAATATTGGTAATCTTTCTAAAATATACAAATATGGAACATTAGCATATATTGGAGGTGGATTTGGTAGAGGCATCCACAATTTATTAGAAGCAACTGCCTTTGGACTGCCAGTTATTTTCGGACCTAAATACGACAAATTTAATGAGGCAAAAGAACTAATCAAATTAGATGCAGGAATATCTATTGCTAGTTATTCTGAACTTGTTTTTGCAATTGAGAAATTTATAGATTTTAAGAATTCTATCTCAATTGATTATGTAAAAACTAACTCAGGTGCAACTAAGAGAATTCTCTCTGTCTTATAGCTTCAAAGATTAAAACTGCTGCAGAAACAGAAACATTCATTGAATCAATCTTGCCACGCATAGGTATTTTAATATTTGTACCTAAATCTAACCAACAATCAGAAAGTCCATGTGTCTCATTCCCAACAACAATTGCAGTTGACTTTTTATAATTCTGATTATTATAAGAGGTAGAATTTTGAAGTGATGCACAAAATAATTTAATATTATTCTCTTTTAGAAAATGAATAACATCCTTTGAATCACAAACAATAATTTGGTTCGTAAAAATACAACCTACACTTGATCTAATGACATTTGGATTATAAATATCACACTTTGGATTAGCTATAATAACTGCATCAAGATTTGCTGCATCTGCTGTTCTTAAAAGCGCTCCTATATTTCCAGGCTTTTCAGTTGCCTCTGCAATTAGAATTAGTGAATTATCTGATAATTTTAATTTAGAAAGGCCAAGATCTTTAGACATAGCGATTGCAATTACTCCTCCTGTAGATTCTCTGTAAGCTAACTTATTAAAAATTTCTTTATTAATTTCTATTATTTCAGACTTACCAGAAAGTTCTCGAGCTTTCTCAAGCGGATATATTTTTGGATAAAATAAAATTATCTCAATAGTGTATCCTCCATTAATAGCTAGATTAATTTCTCTTTCACCTTCAATCAAAAATTGACTATTTTCTCTTCGAGCTCTTGGTTTTTCTCTTAATAATATTAATGATTTTATAAAATGATTCTGGACAGAAGTGATTTTTTTCATTGTAAATGATATTCTGCAATTTTAATAAATATTATTTAATAGTAATCTCCCACAGAAAAAAAGGAAGAAAATCTTGCCTCTATAAAAAAAACGGGAGACTATCTTTAGATAACCTCCCGCTATGTACCCGGGACGGGACTTGAACCCGTACGAACAAATGTTCATTGGATTTTAAGTCCAACGTGTCTACCAATTCCACCACCCGGGCAGTATTTAGATGAACATCATTGAGCGAGTGATGAGATTCGAACTCACGACCCTCACCTTGGCAAGGTGATGCTCTACCCCTGAGCTACACTCGCAATAAGGACGGCAAATTTAAAGAAAAAATCTATTCCACAAAATCAAAATCTACTTTAGTAATAGTTTTTTGATTTCATTTAATTTATTTAACGCTTCAATTGGTGTTAAAGAGTTGATATCCATATGATTTATATCGTCTCTAATTTTTTCTAGTACAGGATCATCTAGTTTAAAAAAACTTAATTGCAAATCATCATCTTCGTGCAAAGAATTAGAGCTCTCACTACCTCCCTTTATTGTTTCTAACTTCTTTAATATCTTAGATGCTTTTTCAACAACTTTTTTTGGAATACCTGCAATCTTTGCAACATGAATCCCAAAACTATGCTCACTTCCCCCTTGCTTTAAAGTTCGAATAAAAATAATATTCTTTCCATTTTCTTTAACAGAAACGTTATAATTTTTTATTCGAGAAAACTCTTTAGCCATTTCATTTAATTCATGATAATGAGTTGCAAATAATGTTTTTGCCTTTGTTTTATGATTAT
The DNA here is from genome assembly GCA_002683775.1 of Flavobacteriales bacterium. Classification (GTDB taxonomy): domain Bacteria; phylum Bacteroidota; class Bacteroidia; order Flavobacteriales; family BACL11. The sequence goes on along the minus strand of NYTT01000088.1, from coordinate 4,772 downwards.
GTAAATACTCTGCAATTGCCCAAGCAATTGAGACGCCATCATATGTGCTTGTTCCGCGTCCAATTTCATCCATCAAAATCAAACTATTTTCAGAAAGATTATTTAAAATACTTGCAGTCTCACTCATTTCAACCATAAAAGTAGATTCTCCCATTGAAATATTATCAGAAGCACCGACCCTTGTAAATATTTTATCTACCAACCCTATTTCAGCAGAATTGGCAGGCACATAGCTACCTATCTGAGACATTAATACAATTAAAGCGGTTTGTCTTAACAAGGCTGATTTACCAGACATATTAGGTCCTGTAATCATCATTATCTGTTGCTGATCTCTATCTAAAAATATATCATTAGGCACATAAGTATCGCCAGCATCTAATTGTTGTTCAATAACTGGATGTCTTCCTTGTTTAATTACTAATTTCGAACTAATATTCACTTGTGGTTTACAGTAATTATTTTTTTTTGCTATTAATGAAAAACTAAGTAGACAATCAAGTTGAGACACTAAATTTGCATTTATTTGTATTGGTTCAATAAATTCAGTAAGACTTAGAACTAAATCGTTATAAAGTCTACTCTCAATAGTTTGAATCTTATCCTCAGCACTTAAAATCTTATTTTCATATTCTTTCAATTCTTCTGTAATATACCTTTCCGCATTAACAAGAGTTTGCTTTCTTATCCAATTAGAAGGCACTTGATCTTTATATTTATTTCTAACTTCTAAATAATATCCAAAAACATTATTAAATGAAATTTTTAAAGAATTAATTCCAGTATTTTTAATCTCCCTATTAAGAATTTTATTCAGAAAATCTTTTCCAGAACTTTGAATTGATCTCAAATCATCTAATTCTTTATTAATACCTGTTTTTATAACATTTCCCTTATGTATTAGTAATGGTGGGTCATCACTTATTTCTGCTTCAATCTTTGAAATGATACTAACACATAAATCAATCTTATTTAAAATATCTCTAAGTGCATTGACATTTGTTGTGTTACATAGATTCTTAATAGGTTTTAGTGATAAGAGTGCGTCTTTAAGCCTACAACACTCTCTTGGATTAATTCTTAAAGTTGCAACTTTCGAAATTAACCTCTCTAAATCCCCAATTGTTCTTATTTCTTTAATCAATATATTCGTAATAACATCATCACTAAATATCTCATCTACAATCTGATGTCTTAACCTAATATGATTAACATCTTTTAATGGGAGTGCTAACCATCTACGAAGCATTCTTCCTCCCATAGGTGAGTTTGTATTGTCTAAAATATCTATTAATGTAACTGCCCCTTCGTTAGTTGAAGAAAATAATTCAAGGTTTCTTATAGTAAATCTATCCATCCAGACATAATGATCTTTATGAATTCTGCTAATATTAAGTATATGCTTTGTTTTCTGATGCTTTGTCTCATTTAAATAATGGAGTGCTACTCCTGCAGCGATTACTCCTTCTTGAAGATCTAAAATACCAAAGCCTTTTAATGACTTTGTATCAAACTGTTTATTTAACAACTCATTTGAGTAGTCAAAATTAAAGACCCAGTCTTCGAGCATAAAAGTAGAAGAGGTTATATTAAAATCTATTTCTATTTTATTTTTTTTATTTTTTTGATAAATTATTTCCATCGGTTCAAAACTATTAAGAAGTTTATCTATGTAATCTTTAGTTCCCTCTCCAACTAAAAATTCACCAGTTGAAACATCTAAAAAAGATATTCCTATATATAACTTACCATAATAAATTGTTGCAAGAAAATTATTTCTTTTATTTTCTAAAGTAAGATCATTATAAGAGACTCCAGGAGTTACCAGTTCTGTTACTCCTCTTTTAACAATTCCTTTTGTAGCTTTTGCATCTTCAAGCTGATCACAAATCGCAACTCTTCTTCCTGCCCTTACTAATTTTGGTAAATAAGTATCTAAAGAATGTTGTGGAAAACCTGCAAGTTCAATTTTAGAATCTCCATTGTTTCTAGCAGTAAGTACAATACCTAAAATTGAAGAAACAGATATTGCATCTTCTCCAAAAGTTTCATAAAAGTCACCTACTCTAAATAATAATAGTGCACCAGGGTGTTTGGCTTTTATTTTATTATACTGCCCCATTAGAGGAGTAACTTTCTTTTTATTGTTCTTATTTATCAAAAATTTATTGTTTAATTTTGCAACAAATATAAAGGATGGAGAAGTTAAAAAACAAGGATTTAGAAAGAATATCAATTGAAGAATTTAAAAAATCTAGAAAAACTCCAATAACGATTGTTTTAGACAATGTAAGAAGCTCTTTAAATGTAGGATCAGTGTTTAGAACTTCTGATGCTTTTTTAATTGAAAAAATAATACTATGTGGTATTACTCCAACCCCACCAAATAAAGATATCAGAAAATCTGCACTTGGCTCAACTAATTCTGTAGATTGGGATTATGAGAATAATACGATAGATGCTGTTTTAAAATTAAAAAAAAATAACTATCAAATTATCGGTGTTGAGCAAGTAAAAGAGTCTATAATGCTTAATAATTTTAATATCTCAAAAGATCCAATTGCAATAATATTTGGTAACGAAGTAGATGGCGTAAACAATGATGTGATAAATCTTTGTAATGAAATAATTGAAATTCCTCAATTTGGGACTAAACATTCTTTAAATATATCCGTTAGTTCAGGTATTGTTATTTGGGAATTATGGAATAAATTAGTTTCTTTTAAAAACTAACTATATTTTTTATGTTAGTAATAGAAAAAGTATCAAGTTATCACTAGCTAATTACTAACATTAAATGTGAATAACACTGAAAAAAACATCTCTTACCCCTGAAATTTTTATTTATATTTGTAATAATAATAAATTTTAATACATCCAGACATGAAGACCTTTAAATTCTCATATATTCTTACTGCAATTATATTTTTTAGTAGCTGTGGTATAGATCAAATGGCAACTAAATACGATACAGTTAACTTCACAACTACACCTCCAGTACTTCAAGCTCATGGTGGAAAGGTATCTCTAAACTTAGACGCAAATTTTCCTGCAAAATATTTTGCAAAAAAAGCGACAGTTGATTTCACACCTGTACTAGTTTATAATGAAGGAGAAACAGCATTTAAAACTATCATAATTCAAGGAGAAGAAGCTACAGGTGGAGAAGCTACAATATTCAATGCTACAGGAGGTGGCTTTAAATACCAAGATAAAATTACCTATACAGATAAAATGGTAAATTCTCGCCTAGAACTAAGAGCTACTGCTAAGCAGAAAGACAAAGAAAAGGTTTTAGGGCCTGTTAATATCGCTAATGGAGTTATTGCTACGTCAACAAGAGTTAAAGACAATGAAGATTTAGCAAACAATAATCATGGATATGAACATGAGACTATTTTAGAGGAGTCAGCAACTATATACTTTTTAGTTAATCAGTCAAATATCAGAACAACTGAAAAAAGCGATGCAGACATTACTGAATTAAAGAAATTTTCTAAAAATGGCTATAAAACTCATTCAATAGAAATCATATCATATGCTTCTCCTGAAGGAGCAGTTAATATGAACGATAATGTTTCAGAAAAAAGAATGAAGAGCACCTTAAATTATACTAAAAGATTGTTAAAATCAATGAAAGTAGAAGGTGCAAGAAACAATGACCTATATACTGAGTCTTCGGTTGGTGAAGATTGGGAAGGATTTGAATCTTTAATAAAAGATTCTGATATTAAAGACAAAAGAAAAATAAATAACATTGTTAACTCTATTTCTGATGTTGAAGTAAGAGAACAACAAATTAGAGATTTGGCTGAAATATACGACGCTATTGAAGATAATGTTTTACCTCAATTAAGAAAAGCGACAATAATTATTAGATCTTATGAGCCTAAAAGATCTGATGAAGAAATTGCCTCTTTATCAATCACTAATCCTAATGAGTTAAGTGTAGAAGAATTATTGTTTTCAGCTACATTAGCTGATAACGAAATTGATCAGACTAAAATCTACAATAAAGCCGTTGAACTTCACAATGATTGGAGAGGATACAATAATATTGCTTGTATTCACATAGCAAATGGCGATCTAAATTCTGCAATGGATTATCTTAACAAAGCAACATCAATTAAAGAAGAAAATTCTGACATAAGTACAAACAAAGGAATTATTGCAGCAAGAATTGGCAAACTAGCAAATGCTCAAGTTTTATTTGACAAAGCAAATACAACTGAAAGGAACCAAGCAATATTGGATATAAGACAAGGAGAATACAATAAAGCAGTTCGTTACTTCAAAAATAGCAAATCACATAACGCGACACTAGCTAAATTAATGAACGGATCAAATAATGTTGCTTGCAATGAATCTACTGCAGAGTGCTATTATCTTAATTCAATAGCAAAGTTAAGGTCTGGAGATAATGATGGAGCTATTAATATGCTTAAAAAAGCTATTAACGCTAATTCTAAGTTTAAATCAGAAGCAGTTAACGATTATGAATTTTACAACTTACGATCTGCTAGCAATTTCATTGATTTAACAAAGTAATATTATTAATATTCATAAAAAAAGCTCCATATGGAGCTTTTTTTATTTGTATGAAAATCATTAAGATAACATCATAAATCTATTTTAGAAATGCCAGGTTCATAATGTAATTTTAAAATATCCTTTATACGATTATAAACAGATTTATCAGAAACAAAGTCAACCAAAGTAACATCAATCAATATCACTGGGAAATCGTTTTGTTTTCGTAAATAATCTAGATA
>NYTT01000087.1 GCA_002683775.1 Flavobacteriales bacterium | reverse complement strand
TATGATAGTCAAACTCATTATTTTTAAAGAAGGGTATGGTTGTTTTTGAAGATTTAGTCGCAGAAATATTTGAATCTAAATTAATATCATTAAATAAAACTGAACTATCTTCCTTAATAACAATATCTGAGTGAAAAACCATAATTAGACCAACAATTATACCAATACCTACTTGTCCAAATATCTTAAATCTTCCGGCTAGTCCTTCTTTATTTTTTTTAAAGACTTTAATATAATCATCAATAAAACCAATAATCCCTAACCATAAGGTTGACACTATCATAATCTGAATATAGATATTATCTAATTTTGTAAATAACAACGTTGGAATTAGTATTGCAGAAATGATTATAAGCCCTCCCATAGTAGGAGTTCCTCTCTTAACTTCTTCACCTTTTAAACCTAAAACCCTAACTTCTTCTCCAATTTGTTTGCGCTCTATAAATCTGATAATATGGCCACCGAAAACAAGAGAAACTAATAATGATGTAATTACAGCCAGAGCCGCACGAAAAGAAATATATTGAAAAACACTCGCTCCAGGTAAATCATAATTATTTTGTAGAAATTCAAATATGTAGTATAGCATAAAATTAAATTATATTAAGTGATTTTTTTAACTCAATTACATCATCAAATGGCAACTCTTTTCCTTTAATTTCTTGATACTTTTCATGACCCTTTCCAGCAAGAAAAATAATATCATTATTAGCTACTAGCTTACCTGCTGTCATTATAGCTTGTCTTCTATTATTAATAGACAAAACCTTTTCTTTTTGATTTGCATTTAATTCTGACAGCATATCAGAAATTATAAGATCTGGATCTTCAAATCTTGGATTATCAGATGTTAAAATCACAATAGAACTATATTCACAGGCAACTTTTGCCATGATTGGACGTTTACTTTTATCTCTATTACCACCGCAACCAATTATTGTAACTAATTTCTGCGAATTTGTCTTTAGTTTCTTTATAGTTATTAATGCGTTTTTCAAAGCATCTTCTGTATGTGCATAATCAACAATTCCAATTATTGAATTTTGATTCTTTAAAAACTGTAGTCTTCCTTCAGCTGAATCTAACATACTTAAAGCAGTCAAAATATCAGAATCAGAAAATCTATATTGCTTCGCTACTGCAAAAACAGACAAAAGATTATACGCATTAAAATCTCCAATTAATTTGACCCATACACTACTATTGTTAATCATTAGTGACATTCCATCAAAGTGTCCTTCAATAACTTTACAACTAAAATCAGCCATAGATTTTAAAGCATATGTTAATTTGTTTGCTTTTGTAGTTTCAAGCATTTTTGTTGAATTTTTATCATCCTTATTAACTAAAGCAAAAGCATCAGTACTTAAAGAATCAAAAAAAGATTTCTTTACATCTCGATATTCTGAAAAGGTTGTGTGATAATCTAAATGATCATTTGTGATATTTGTAAAAACTCCCCCATTAAAACTCAAATCTGCAACCCTTTCTTGATGTAAAGCATGTGAACTAACCTCCATAAAGCAGTACTCACATTCTGCATCAACCATTTTAGAAAGAAGAGAATTAATCTGCAATGGGTCAGGCGTTGTATGAGTTGATGGAATTACCTTATCTATTATCTTATTTTCAATTGTAGATATCATACCAGATTTTTTATTAAGAAGGGTAAAAAGCTGATGTAAAAGATTAACAATTGTAGTTTTTCCATTTGTACCAGTTACGCCAATTAATCTAATACTTTTTGAAGGATAATTATAAAAAATAGAAGCAAGTTGACTTAATAATCTATGTGTGTTTTTTACGCATATATAAGTTATATCCTTATGTAATTTTTCTGGTAAAATTTCAGCAAAAATTACACTTGCACCTGATTTAATTGAATTATCAATATAGTCATGACCATCTGCAACTAAACCTCTTATTGCAACAAAGAGACCGTTCTTAGTAATTTTTTTTGAATTAAAATTAATATTTGTAATTTCCTTGTTTTTATCACCTACAATCTTAACTACATTGACTTTTAAAAGAATATGTTGTAATTTCATTATGAAAATTCTAATTTAATTACTGTTTGCTTTGTAATGGGATCTCCTTTTTTAATAGACTGAAATACAACGCCCCCAGACCCTGAAATCTCAACTTCTAATCCATGTTTTTCAAATAGATATAAAGCATCTTTTAAATTCATTCCAATTAAGCTAGGCATTATAAGCCTTTCTAAATCATATTGTATCCTATCTTCAATTAAGATTTCTTTTTCAGATGCCATTTTGAGATTTTCAATCTCCAAGTGATTTAAAATAAATTCTTGCGAATCAAAATCTCCAGTTTTTACATTAGGAGTAGATTGAATTACATTATCAGCAATTAATGGCTCATGTATATCAATATCAAGAGAATACACTTTATCAGCTAACTCTTTGAAAATAGGAGCGGCTACTTTACCTCCATAAACATTCTCTTTTCTAGGATTATTAACAACAACGATACAAGAATATTTTGGATTGTATGCAGGGAAGAAACCAACAAAAGAGGCTTGATATTTCTTCTTCTCATCTTTCTTTCTACCAGCATAATTCAAAACAGTTGTACCAGTTTTTCCAGCAATCTGATATTTAATTGATTTAATATTTTTCGCAGTACCTCGCTCTACTACACCAGTTAATAAAGGTATTACCTTTGTAATAGTTGTTCTAGAGCAAATAGCAGAATTAATAACTTGTGGATGTTGTTCAGAAATAATTTGACCATCATTTATAATTTTAGTTGTAAATATTGGCTTCATCATTTTACCATTATTAGCTATTGCGTTATAGAAAGTAAGAAGATGTAATGGAGTTATAGCCATTTCATATCCGTTAGACATCCATGGCAATGTAACGCCTGACCATCCACGATGATTTGGAACTGGCATCTTTATTGCAGATGGATACGGAAGCTCTAAGTCTAACTTAGTACTTAAGCCCATTTTATATATCCTGTCAGTAAAAGCTGACGGATTATCTTTGTAGCTCTTATGAATAAGTTGAGAAATACCAACATTTGAAGAGATCACAAATGCCTTCTCTACAGTAACTTTAGAGTAATTATGAGGTGAATCAATCATTACTCTGTCATAGTACTGGAACTTTCCTTTGTATAAGTCAACAGAATCAGTAACATCAAACTTTCCATCTTCAATTCCTGCAACAATTGAAGCTAGTTTAAATGTCGAACCAGGCGCAACATGTTCAGCCATAGCGTAATTAAAATATTCACTCACACGATTTAAACTATCTTTCTTCAAATTTGCAATTACCTTTATCTCACCAGTTTTAACCTCCATAAGAACAACACAACCCCAATCAGCATTTTCATTAATTAGCGCTAATTCTAATGATCTTTCGGCAACGTCTTGCATATCGACATTTATAGTAGTCATCACATCACTTCCTGCTTTAGGAATCTTATTCCACTTTGAATCTTGCGGAATCCATAGTCCTTTAGAGATTTTTCGTTTCAAAGTTTTACCTTCTTCACCAGCAAGTATATGATCATAAGCTCTCTCTATACCTACTGGATTTACATCTCTATTCTCTCCAATAGTTCTACTAGCTAATATACCAAAAGGGGTTTCTCGATTTGGTCTTCGCTCAACAATTAAACCACCTCTATTCTTGCCTAATTTAAATATTGGAAACTTTTTCAAAGCTATAAGTTCATTATGATCTACTTTTAATTTTAGTCTTACATACCTATTGTTTTCTGATTTTCTTGCTGTTCTTAAAAAATCTTCATATTCTTTATGATTTCTATTGTCAAATAAATTAGACAATAACTTTGATAATTCTTGTATGTCTCTTTGAAAAATGAATTCATCAATAACACTCAAGTCAAGAAAAAGATTGTATAATGGCATAGATATAGCTAAGAGTGAACCGTCGTTTGAAAGAATATTTCCTCTAGGTGCTTCAACCTTGAAAAACTTAGGCTGACTACTAGTATTAATTAAACGATCAAACTGTTGTACTTTAAAAATCTGAATTATAATAAAAGATGAAATAATAACTATAAATAGATATAAACCGATTATTCTAAAATTGTTATTTTTATTAGAAATCATCTTTCAATAATTTCTGGTGGTATAGTAGATGTCTTCAACCCTAAATCTTTAACAAATTTCTCAAAATTAGATCTTCTGTATAATATCATCAAATCAGACTTAGATGTGATATATGTTAGTCTTAAATCAGCAACTTCTCTTTCTAAATTAATAGATTTTTTAAGTAATCTCTCTGCATTAAAAGAAGATTTTATATTTAATAAAGAAAGAAATACTATTAAGACAAAAAACGGAATTAAGTCTCGACTAATCTGATTAGTTATAAATTCCCCTTTCAGAATAGAGCTAAATGGACTTATATGTCTTTGCTTAATTGTCATTTATCTTACTAGCAATTCTCAATTTAGCGCTTCTTGCTCTTGAATTAATTCTTATCTCAGATGCTGAAGCTACTATTACTTTCTTATTTATTTCTTTTAAACTTCGTATTGGATTTCCAAAAAAATCCTTTTGAACTTCACTTGAGAAATTTCCTTTTCTTATTAAATTTTTCACTAATCTATCTTCAAGAGAATGATATGAAAGAACAACAAGCCTTCCATTAACTTTTAAAAGTTCTTGAGCACTTAAGAGCATCTCTTCCAGCGATGACATCTCATCATTAACTTCAATCCTAATAGACTGAAAAACTTTTGATAAAAATTTATTTCTATGTTTCTCTGGAACTAAATTTTCAACAACATAAACTAGTTCACTTGTAGTTGTGATCTCTGCAGATTTTCTTGCGTCTATTATAGCACTAGATATTTTTTTTGAATTTCTAAGCTCTCCATAAGAAAAAAATAAGTTTGAAAGATTTTCCTCAGAATAATTATTTACCACATCTTTTGCTGTCAAATATGAATTAACATTCATTCTCATATCCAAATCACCATTAAATCTAGTTGAAAAACCTCTAGAAGGAACATCTATTTGATGTGATGAGATCCCTAAATCTGCTAAAATTCCATCTATTTTCTCTACCCCTTCCATTTTTAAGAAGTTTTTTATAAATCTAAAGTTTGCATTTATCAACTTAAATTTAGGAGAATTCAATTCATTATCAATTGAATTCAAATCTTGATCAAAAGCAAATAACTTCCCATTCCTTAATTTGCTTAATATTAATTTAGAGTGCCCGCCACCTCCAAAAGTTGCATCTATATATATTCCGTCAGGATTTATTGAAAGGCCATTTATACACTCTTCAAGTAATACCGGACTATGATACTCCATTTTTATCATCTAGTGGTTGATTACCCATCACATCCTCTGCAAGAGACCCAAAGTTTTTAAGTGTTTCCGAAACCGAAGCTTCATACAGCTCTTTATCCCATATTTCAATCATGTTAACAGATGAAGAAAGAACAATTTGCTTATCTAGATTTGCAAATAAGATTAAATCCTTTGGAATAAGAAAACGTCCAGATCCATCAACATCCACCACCTTAAGACCAGCCATGTAAGATCTAATAAAATCATTGTTCTTTTTTACAAAACGGTTTAATTTATTTACCTGTTCAACAACAAGATTCCACTCTTGCATGGGATGAATTTCTAAACATTTATTAAAAACAGATCTTTTAATTACAAACCCATCACCAAAAACTTTCTGCAACTGTTTTTTAAGAGCAACAGGAAACATTATACGACCTTTAATGTCAGCCTTACATTCATATGTTCCTATAATATCTATCATTCAAAAAGCCTTTTAAATTGCTTTGCTAATATAATCAAATTTACCACTTTTTACCACAATCACCCACAATGTTAATAACTTTACCCACCAAGAAGTAATTCAAATTAAAAGTGATCTAAATTTTAGATTTTATTTAGATAATAAATATTTTCGTTACTTTGTAATTAAATCGTTTAGTAGATATGGTTAAAAATGAAGGAAAATTTAAATGGCTTGAAGAAGGCAATAAAGGTAAACCTATCATTCTATTACATGGACTAATGGGTGGGGTCGAAAACTTTGGGGAAATGGTTAATTTTATCTCAACAGAGTACAAAGTATATGGTCTAGACCTAAAACTATTTGAAGGAAGAACACTTCTTAAGGTTTCAGTCAAAGCATTAAGCGATTACTTAAACGAATTCATGAATCATCTTGGACTTAAAAGCGCAACTTTAATTGGAAACTCTATGGGTGGTCATATTGGATTAATCTTTGCAAAAGAACATCCAAATAAAGTTGATTCTCTTATCCTAACAGGAAGTTCAGGTCTTTTTGAAGAATCAATGGGAAATACATTTCCTAGAAGAGGAGACAAAGATTATATAAGATTTAAAACAGAAGAAGTTTTTTATGACCCTAAAGTTGCTACAGATGAACTAGTAGACAGAGTATTTGAGATAGCTAACAACAGAATATCAATACTAAAACTACTTGGGTATGCAAAATCAGCAATCAGACACAACATGGGAAAAGACATTCCTAATATATCAAACCCAACGTGCCTAATATGGGGAGCAGAAGACAAGGTCACACCTCCGCATGTTGCAGAAGAATTTCATAAGTTATTACCAAATTCAGAATTAAATTGGATTCCTCTTTGTGGTCATGCTGCTATGTGGGAACATCCAAAAAGATTTAGTGAAATTGTACTTAAATTTCTTAAAAAAAACTTTTGACTAGATAATAATGGTAATTAAGACTGCAGAATTTATAGTTAGTAATACTGACTATAAAAATTGTCCTAAAGCAGATACTCCAGAATATGCATTTATTGGAAGATCTAATGTAGGAAAATCATCCCTAATTAATGCACTAGCAAATAAAAAGTCTCTTGCCAAAACATCCGGAAAGCCCGGCAAGACACAACTAATAAATCATTTTCTAGTAAATAAAGAGTGGTATTTAGTAGACCTCCCAGGATACGGATTTGCAAAAACATCAAAAGTAAGACGAGCAATTTTTCATGAGATGATAAGTAATTACCTTATAAATAGATCTAACCTACATTGTCTTTTTGTACTAATTGACAGCAGACACAAACCACAATCTATAGATCAAGATTTCTTACAGTGGCTAGCTGAATCGCAAATACCCTTTGTAATGGTATTTACAAAGTCGGATAAGCTTGGCAAAAGAGCACTAGAAAATAATATTGAAACATATAAATCAGAAATGATTAAAAATTGGGAATATTTACCAAAAATATTTATATCTTCTGCAGAGAAAAAGAAAGGTCTACAAGAAATATTAGATTATGTTATGTGTCTTAATTCTAACTTCTCAAAAAAATAATCTTACAATATTTTTGTTTGTTCAGCAAAAAAACCACAATAATCTCTTAATGCACCTGCTAACTTATCTTCTCCCGTAGCTTTCTCTAAAGTGCTGGCCATTCCCATTAAAGTCTGATGATACATAATAAACATATCATTAATTGGCATGTCTTTAGTCCATAAATCAATTCGTAATGTTTCCTTTGTTTTAAATTCCCATGCAGAAATCATTAATGATTTAATATACTCTTCTTTAGCAGCGGCTGCACTGGCTAACATCTTAATATTTAATGGCAGATGATTTTCGTCAAGTTCAACTTCAAATTTTAAAATTTGTTTCATTTTATTACTTTTTAGGTTTATATTTAGATTTTTGCAGAAAGGCTCTTGAATTATCTAAGTAGATCAAATCTTCAATACTAATTTCATTGTTTTGCATGTAATCTTCAACAAGTTTATAACCAATATAATAAGCTACTCTTGCAGGCGCATCTTCTGGCATTCCCTTAGAAAATGGCGCATAGTTGAGATATGATCTAATTTTATTTTCTCTTGAAGAGTATAGTAAGTCCTCATTAATAAAATATTCCCAAATAGCCCCTTCATTTTGAATAACCCAATCCATCTCCTCTTCACTATACCTCAACTTATTACTTAGAGATAGATCAGGAAGCATTATATCTAAAAAATACACCATCTTACCCTTGTAAATCATTTGTGAGAGCAAATCTCGTCCATCTAAATATTTTAAAAAATACTCATTAAACCACACTTCCATAACATTTGATATTATAAATCTTTTTTGTTTTTGATATCGTATATATTCAGGATCACCTAAATATTTATAAAATTTACTATTAAAACCTAAAAAATTTTCAAGTCCTATAGCAATATTATCATCGTAAGAAACAACTCCATAATTAAATCCACCAAAAAAAGTAATTATTTTAGGAGTTGGATAATCTGGAAAATAATTATTACAAAGCGTAAATGCTGAACTTATATCTGCACTAAAATCAGAAAAATCACTAAATAATAAAGAAGTTGAATCATATGCTTCTTGCATATCATTATTTTGAGTAAAGTCATACAGCTTGTTTATCACTTTGTCACATTGTTGTGCATTGTACTCATTAGCAATTTGCATTATTTGGGTAACAAACACCTCATTAAAAGAACCAAATTTTATGTCCAAGCAACTGATATCTTCAATTTTTTTCTGCTCAAAAAGCTCAAATAAATACTTGTCAAATCTATTTACTGTAACATTAACTAACTCAACTTTATTATTTGGTTGAATCAACAATAAGATTAATAAACATGTAAAAATAGATGACAGCAATATAAAAACTAGTCGTTTCATTCAGCAAAAGTAATAAGATTTGACTTACATTTGCAAAATATTATGAAAACTCGATTAGTAATAAACCATATCACAAACTGGCTAGCAAATTATATTCAAGAAAGTAATGCTGACGGATTTATTATTGGTATTTCTGGTGGAATTGATTCTGCTGTTTCTTCAACACTAGCTGCAATCACCTCAGTTCCTTTAATTTGCTTAGAGATGCCCATTCATCAAAATATTAAACAAATTAAAAGAGGAAAAAATCATATTGCTTGGCTCAAAAAGGAATTTCCTAATGTTAGATCAATAGTTATAGACCTAACTTCTGTTTACAATGAATTCATATCAAAAAATCATGTAGATAAGAACAACCACTTAGCTCTAGCTAACACCAGAGCAAGACTGAGGATGACAACTCTATATTATTTTGCACAGTCCAACAACTCTTTAGTTTTAGGAACAGGAAATAAGGTTGAAGATTTTGGAATTGGATTCTTCACAAAATACGGTGATGGTGGTGTTGACATAAGTCCTATTGCTGATTTATTAAAAACTGAAGTGTATACAATTGCTAAAGAATTAAACATAGCACAAGATATTATAGACGCCCCACCTACAGATGGACTTTGGGAAAATGATAAAACTGATGAGGATCAAATTGGCGCTACTTACCCAGAATTGGAGTGGGCAATGAGCTTTGAAGGAGATTTTAATCAATTAGAACAAAGAGAAAAAGAAATTCTAAATATCTATCGTAAATTAAATAAAGTAAACCAGCATAAGATAAAAGAAATTCCTGTCTGTTTTATTCCATTAAATTTGAAATAAACTAGGTATTCAGCTTACTCTTTACATAAGATAAAGCTAAAAGAATAATAGCAACAAAAGCTGATAGCCTTCCAATGTAATCGCCGAATCTATTATAAAATGTAATACTATTATTCAACTGAACTGTTGATGACAAACATACTGCTTCATCCCATTCTGATTGTTTAATTATATCACCTCTTGAATTAACTACCGCTGATATTCCTGTATTAGCAGAACGCACAACGAATTTTCTTTGTTCAATTGCTCGCAAGCTAGCATAAACAAGATGCTGTTTATAGCCAGCTGTATTTTTCCACCACCCATCATTAGTAATTATAGTAATTAAATTTTTTTCTGATAGAATCATCTCACCATAAACACTTTCATAGCAAATAAGAGGAGAAATATTAACGCGACTAAATTTAAATAAATTGAGATAATTATCACTTGCCAAAGTGCCACTAGTTCCTCCAAGATCAACAGCTATTTTTGCTAATGGATCTAACATTTTAGGAAATGGCATTTTTTCAACTCCAGGAACTAGTTTTGTCTTATGATAAACTTCAATCACACCACTTTTATTCAAAAAAAAAGCAGAATTATAGGCATCATAAAAAATATTCTCATTCCTTATCTCTCTTGCAGTATTTGATTTCTGATCACTACTTTTAAATAATTTATATGAATTAGCACCTATCACAATATTTAATTTTGGATACTTAGCTTGAAAAGCTTTAAGTTTAGATATACTTTGTATTTTATCATAATTATTATTTTGACTCTCCCATATCCCTTCAATTAATGCAGTTTCAGGACCAACTAGAAGTTCAGTTTCTTTAGTAACTGCAGATTCAGCAAGCTCTATAAAATTGTTAAGCTGAAGATCATGAGCAATATCAAATTTTTCTAAATATGGATCAACATTGGGCTGGACAATTACAACTTCAACTGCATTATCTTGCTTATAATCATAACTAAAGTACATGCAAAGAGATAAGAAAATAGGAAATAATATTATACAAACAATTGATAATAAGCGAAAAATAGTATAAAATCGGTATACCCTATATAATAATAGATTGACAAGTATCACCCATAATGTACCACCTAAAAAGCCAGTAAATTCATACCACTGAATAATGTAAGGATTGGTTGCGAAAGCATTTCCGAGAGTTAGCCAGGGCCATGACAAATCCCAATTTAAATGCAGGTACTCCATAGATATCCATAATACAATCAATGAAAAATACCCTATTCTTTCTATGGTAATTGTTTTTATTTTGTGAAATAACCAAAAAGAAAGTGCCATTAAAGCAGAATTTATGATAAACGCAAAAACAGCTCCTATAATAGTAGCATGATAAATCCAGTAGGTTGTTATTATATTAAATAAAAAAAAAGCAAAAAATGAATACCAAAATACTTGACTTCCATTTTTAGATTCCTTCTCTAATATTAGAAGAGGTATAAACGCAAAAAAGATCAAAGGAAAAAAGCCAATCGATGGCCAAGATAATGCAAAAAGCAATCCACTTAATAAAGCTAAAAATAGTTTTCTCATAGGAGTTACAAATATTATCATATTTTTGTCAATATGAATACATTAAAAAGAATTTTCCCAAATCTCATTACTTTAGCAAATCTAACATGTGGGCTTTTCTCAGTTATATTTGCTTTTCAAGGTAGATTGGAATTAGCATCATTATGTATTTTTACTGGTGCTTTTTTCGATTTTTTTGATGGTCTTGCTGCTCGACTTCTAAAAGTTAGTGGTGAGCTAGGGAAACAATTAGATTCTATGGCAGATATTGTTACATTTGGTGTGGCGCCAGGATTTCTTTTATTTCATTTTATGTTTTATATTAGTAATGGCATGGTTTTTCGTCATTCAATGAGTAATGACGTAATTTTTCTGCCAGCAACATTAGCACTTCTAATTCCAATTTTTTCAGCATATAGATTAGCAAACTTTAATATTGATAAAAGACAAACTACTTCTTTTATTGGGCTTCCTGTTCCTGCGTTAGCTATGTTTATTGCCGCCATTCCAAATATTAATTTTGAGCAATTCCCAATGTTCTCTGACATAATATTCTTATCAATAATTTCAGTAATAATGCCAATACTTTTAGTAATAAAGATGCCACTTTTCTCATTTAAACTTATTAAAAATGAAAAGAAAATTTCTAGATTGAATATGTTTAGGGTTACACTTATTTTATCTACAGTTGTATTATTCTATGTGTTTCAGTTTGCTACTATTCCATTTATTGTAATTTTATACCTAACTTTATCATTAATAAATAATTTAACCAAAATATGAAATTCATTGCTGAAATAAATGTTATGCCTCACAAATCATTACTTGACCCTCAAGGTAAGGCCGTAAGCTCAAGTATGAAAAATATTAATTTATCAGAAATTAAAAACGTTAGAATAGGCAAACACATTTCATTAGAAATAGAAGCACAAACAAAAGAAATTGCATTAAAAAAAGTTAAAGAAGCTTGTGAAAAAATGCTTTGTAATCAAATTATGGAATCATTTGACTTTAAATTAGAAAAAATGTAATTAACTAACTTCTAAGTTCAAAATTTTCACCAAGGTACGACTTACGTACTCTCTCATCAGAAGCAAGTTCATTTGCCGTGCCTTGTTTAAGAATACTCCCCTCATATAGTAAATATGCCCTGTCAGTTATCTTTAAAGTTTCATGTACATTATGATCCGTAATTAAAATACCTATATTTCTGTTCTTTAGCTTTGAAACGATCATCTGTATATCTTCAACAGCAATAGGATCGACTCCTGCAAAGGGCTCATCAAGTAAGATAAACTTAGGATTTGTCGCAAGAGCTCTTGCAATTTCAGTCCTTCTCCTCTCTCCTCCTGACAAAAGTGAGCCAATATTTTTTTTGACATGTTGCAAACCAAACTCATTTAATAATGATTCGCATTTTTTATGCTGTTTTGATTTACTTAAGCTAGTCATTTCAAGCACTGATAAAATATTATCCTCAACTGTCATTGATCTAAATACTGAAGCCTCTTGAGCTAAATAACCAATTCCCATTTGAGCTCTTTTGTACATTGGCAGATTAGTAATATCCTTGTTATCTAAAAAAACTCTACCTTCATTTGGTTTAACTAAGCCAACCATGATATAAAATGTTGTTGTTTTTCCTGCTCCATTAGGCCCAAGCAAACCAACTATCTCTCCTTGATTAACCTCAACTGAAACTTGTTTTACTACCTCTTTTTTGCCATAAAACTTTACTATTTTTTTTGATTTAAATATCATCTTTATATATTTTCTTGATTTTTAATGACTCTTTCAGAAATCTTAATGCTAAACTCATATAGCACAATAAGTGGTAATGAAACTAAAACTTGAGAAGTTATATCAGGAGGTGTAATTATTGCTGATAAAATCAAGATAACAACCATTGAATGTTTTCTATATACTCGCATAAAGTCAGGAGTTAATAAACCGATTTTTGTCAGAAAGTAAACCAAAATAGGTAATTCAAAAATAATACCATTAGCAAAGGTTACGGTAGTTACTGTAGATACAAATGATGATAGATTTATTTGATTTGCAACAGAACTACTAACCTGATACGAACCTAAAAAATTTATTGAAAGTGGCGAGATAACATAATATCCAAATAATATTCCAATCAAAAATAATATTGAGCTAAAAAAAACTACACCTTTTGCCATAGAATTCTCATTTGAATGAAGTGCAGGACTAATGAATCTCCAAATCTCCCATAAAACATAGGGAAACGCAATAATAAATCCTGCAAAAATGGATGTTGTAATATGAGTTGAAAACTGTCCGCTCATACTAATATTCATCAAACTAAAAGGAGAATTTCTTAGACAAAGCGCATCTCCCAATCCTAAAAATTGAGAAATTTCACAAAGAATTCTATATGTTAAAAAATCAGTTCTTTTTGGACCTAATAAAATAACATCAAAGACTATATCTTTATAAATAAACGCAATAATTGTGAAGAATAAAATTGCTATAGCAGCTCTTATAAGGTGCCATCTAAACACTTCAAGATGGTCTAAAAATGACATTTCTTTATCTTTATCAGTCATTTTAAATTAAGCCTTCATTTAATAGTGTATGCATATGTATAATACCTAAATATTTTTTATTATCCATAACAATTAATTGACTAATATTATTTTCTTCCATAATTTTTAAAGCATTAATAGCTAGTTCTGACACAGCAATTTTCTTAGGTTTTGAATTCATAATATCTTTTGCTGTAATTGTAAAAAGATCGAGCTTTTTTGACAACATTCTTCTCAAATCTCCATCAGTAATTACACCTACTACTATATTATTATCTAAAACAACAGTGGCTCCAACTCTATTTTTAGAAATGATCAGTATTACTTCGCTAATTTTTGAATCATTTTTAACTACTGGCTTAGATATGTCTGATGACAAATCTGACAAAGTCAGATGCAATCTTTTTCCTAAAGATCCTCCAGGATGAAATCGTGCAAAATCTTTATTCGAAAAGTTTGATAAAGATGGAGGTCAAAATCCTATTTTAGC
>NYTT01000086.1 GCA_002683775.1 Flavobacteriales bacterium | reverse complement strand
TAAACTTTTTAATAAATTTAATGAAAAAACATACAGAGCCGCTTCAATGATTGAATTACTACATACTGCCACTCTAGTTCATGATGATGTAATTGACGAAGCAAACTTAAGAAGGGGTGTTTTCTCCATTAATGCACTCTGGAAAAACAAGGTAGCCGTATTAGTTGGTGATTTTCTTTTAAGTAGAGGATTATTACTTGCTGTTAAAAATAAAGAATATGAGCTTTTAGAAATAATGAGCGCGACTGTTCAGGATATGAGCGAGGGCGAATTACTACAAATAGAAAAAGCTAGAAAATTAGATATAACAGAATCCGTTTATTATGAAATAATTCGTAAGAAAACAGCATCATTAATTGCTGCCTGCTGTTCAAGTGGTGCAAATTCTGTTGAAGAGAGTAATATTATGATAGAAAAAATGAGAGTCTTTGGAGAGACAGCAGGAATTGCATTCCAAATTAAAGATGATTTATTTGACTATTCAAAAAACACATTAATTGGCAAATCCACTGGAATTGATATTAGAGAACAGAAAATGACTCTTCCTTTAATATATACACTAAACTCTGTAGATAAAAAATTGAAAAATTATATTATTAATATAATTAAAAATCATAATAAAAATGAAAAGAAAGTTGGAGAAGTTATTGAATTAGTTAAGCAAAATGGAGGATTAGATTATGCAAAAAAAATAATGCTCAAATTTTATAATGAAGCTTTAGAAATTTTAGATGATTTTGAAGATAATGAGGCTAAAACATCTTTGCAGTTGTTATTAGATTATGTTATAAATAGAAAAAAATGATTCCGCAAGATACCATTGATAGAATTTTTGAGGCAGCAAGAGTAGAAGAAATTGTTGGAGATTTCGTTGAGTTAAAAAAAGCAGGTGTTAACTATAAAGGAAGATGTCCATTTCATGATGAAAAGACTCCCTCATTTGTGGTTTCTCCGACAAAAGGTATTTATAAATGTTTTGGATGTGGTAAAGGAGGAAACAGTATTATGTTCTTACAAGATTTGCAAAGTGCCAGTTATCCAGAAGCTTTAAGGTACGTGGCTGAAAAATATAATATTGAAATTATAGAAGAATCTCTTACTCCTGAACAAGCAAGTAAAATATCTGCGAAAGAAAGTCAATTTATTGCAACAAAATATGCTAATGATTATTTTCAAGATTGTCTTTGGAAGACAGAAGAAGGCAAAACAATTGGATTAAGTTATTTTAAAGAAAGGGGCTTCACAGAAGAAATTATAAAAGAGTTTAAACTTGGTTACAGTCTTAAAAAACAAAATTCATTTGAAAATGCCGCTATAAAGTCAGGTTATGATAAAAAAGTCTTGCTTGAATCTAGTCTAATTGGACAAAATGATGATGGGAAAAGTTATGACAAATTCAGAGAACGAATTATTTTTCCAATTCACTCATATTCAGGAAAAGTTTTAGGATTTGGGGGGAGATCTTTTAGTCCAGAAGCAAAGTCGAAATACTTGAATTCTGGTGAAACATTAATTTATGATAAATCTAAAATTCTATATGGATTGTATGCTTCAAAGAAAGCAATTAGTAAGAATGATAAATGTTTTATTGTAGAAGGGTACACAGATGTTATATCAATGTACCAAAATGGTATTGATAATGTAGTTTCAGCATCAGGTACAGCTCTAAGCTATTCACAAATAAATCTAATTAAACGCTTAACAAATAATGTTGTTTTATTATTTGATGGTGATAAAGCTGGAATTAAAGCTACGATACGTTCGATAGATATTTGCGTGAAAGGAGAAGTGAATGTTAGAATTGTATCATTTCCTGAAGGGGAAGATCCTGATTCATTTTCAAAAAAATTATCTGCAATTGAATTTCGAGATTTTTTAGAAAAAAAATCTATCAATTTTGTAGACTACTTAATTGATATTTATAAACTTAATGACCAAACAGACCCAGCTAAAATAATTGATATAAAAAAGAAAATAATATTTAGTATCTCGGAAATTCCTGATGTTTTTAGTAGAGAAGAATACTGTAAAATTTACCATTCAAAATTAGATTTATCAGAGCAAGCACTCTTAAAGCAAGTAATTAAGGCAAGATCAATTATAAAGACTAGTACCTTAACTAAGAAAAAAAATAAACCTGAAGTAAAAAATAAGAAAGCATACACTAATAAAAATCAAATTAAATTAGAAAAACAAGAAGAAGAAATTCTTAGAATACTAATCAATCATGGAAATAAAACGTTTATAAATAATGATAAAGAAGAAAGTGTTGCGTCAATGATAATTAATGAATTGCACCAAGATAAAATTGAACTTTCAAATACAATTCATAAAAATTTATATAATACAATTATTGAAATTATAAATGAGACGAATAAAATAGATATAAATCTACTTTTAAATAGTAATGATAATAAAATTAGTAAGTTAACTGTCGATTTAGTTGCTGAAGCTCATAATATTAGTGATAACTGGAAACAACAGCACAATATATTAACAGGAAGAGAAGATGAAAAATTATATAAAACAACTGAAAAAGCTATATTATCTTTAAAAAAAGAAATTGTTGATCATAAAATTTCACAAATACAGACAAAAATTAAAGATGGATCTATTACTGAAATTGAAATAAAGAACTTAGGCTCATTAATAAAAATTAAAACTCAAATTTCTAAAGTCCTTGGCAGAAATATTGGGTAAAAACACAATATTAGTTGACTGATTTCTTTATATCCTTTAAAATTAACTGAAGATTTTTTCTTCCATTCCATTCATTTTCAGAAATAGAGTAACAGATATCAAATTTGTTTGGTTTCTTCACTATATCAAATTGATTACCCATGCCAAACCCAATTGCTTGTAAAGTACTTTCTTTAGTTTTAGCAATTAGTTTTAAATGTGACTTATCTGAGCCAATCCTTTTACTATGTCCATTTTCAGAAATTTGAGTACTCAAAAAAATTGGAGATAAATTTTTAGGTCCAAAAGGAGCAAATTGTTTTATTATTCTAAAAAGCTTTGGATTAACATCAACCAAATCAATATCAATATCAATATCAATTTTTGGTGTCAATTGATCGTTAGTGATAGTAGTAGCAACCTCTTTCTCAAATTCAGCAATAAATTCAACAAGGTTTTCTGATTTGACACTCAATCCTGCCGCATACTTGTGCCCTCCAAATTTTTCACATAAATGAGAGCATTTTAAAATTGCTGAGTATAAATCAAAATTATGAACTGATCTTGCTGATCCAGTAAATATACCATCATTTTCAGCAAAAACAATTGTTGGTTTATAATGTTTTTCAATTAGGCGAGAAGCTACTATTCCGACGACTCCTTTATGCCAATCCTTACTAAAAACAACTGTAGAACTTTTATTTTTATCAACCATTTTTAAGGCTTCCTGTGTTATACTCACATCAAGCTCTTTTCTGGATTTATTATTTGAATCAATATTATTAGCAAGTTCTTTTGCTCTTAATGAGTCAACTTCAACTAAAATTTCAACAGCTTTACTAGCGTGCTCAATTCTTCCTGCAGCATTTATTCTTGGGGCAATACCAAAAACAATATCAGTCATACTAAGTTCATTTGAATAAGATGTTAAATTTATTAGAGCCTTCAAGCCTTCTCTTGGATATGAATTAATTTGTTTTAGACCATAGAATGATAATACTCTATTTTCACCCGTCATATCTACAATGTCAGCTCCTATACTAATAGTTAATAAATCCAAAAGATCAATGATTTCAATAAATTTAATATTATTATTGTTACAATAAGCTTGAATTAACTTAAACCCGACTCCACATCCTGATAATTCTTTAAACGGATAGTTACAATCTAATTGTTTAGGGTTTAATATTGCTATAGCATTAGGCAGTTTAGTCGCAGGTGTATGATGATCACAAATAATAAAATCAATTCCTTTTGTATTAGCATAGTTGACTTGTTCAGTAGCTCTAATACCACAATCAAGAGTTATTATTAAATGAATTTGATTCTCATGAGCATAATCAATTCCTTTTAATGAAACTCCATAGCCTTCATTATATCTACATGGAATATAATACTCAATATTCTTAGTATATCTTTTAAGAAATATATACATCATTGCAACAGATGTTGTGCCGTCAACATCATAATCACCATAAATTAGTATTTTTTGTTTTTGACTTAATGCTTTTTCAATTCTATTAACAGCTAGATCCATGTTTTTCATCAAATAAGGGTCATGAAGATCAGAAATTTGTGGTCTAAAAAAAGATTTTGCATCATCAAAAGTATTAATACCTCTTAATACTAATAGTTGACTAATAATATTACTGACACCTAAATCTATTGCAAGTTTTTTAACTAAATTTTCATCACATTTTCTTTTTTGCCACAATTTTTCCATTATCTCATAATTTCTGTTTGTTTAATAATGGAATATTTATGAATAAGCTCAAAGATATCTTGAATCATTTTTTCATCTAATTCTAATTCTTTTGCAATTAATGATCTAGTTTTAATTATTTCAAACCATCTTTCAATTTGAAAAATAGTTAGTTTATTTTTACTCTTAAAATTTGCAATTGTCTCAACTATTTTTTTCCTATTGTTTAATTGAACAATAATTTTATGATCTAAAATATCAATTTCATTTCTAAATTGTAATAATTCATCTTTAAAAGCTTCGTCTCTTAGCTTTGTATCCCTAAGAACTAAATTATTAAGAATTTTATGCAGTTGTTTTGTTGTTACTTGTTGTTTATGATCACTTAAAGCAAATTTAGGATTAAAATGAGTTTCAATCATTAACCCGTCAAGATTAATATCCATTGCAGTTTGAGCAATATCCTCTACTAGAGATGATTTTCCAGCAATATGAGAAGGGTCACATATTATTGGTAAATCTTTTATTTCTCTTCTAAGTTTGATAGGAAGTTCCCATTTAGGTTCATTTCTGAAAGCTGATTCATTATAGCTATAGAAACCTCTATGGATTGCAGCTAAATTATTTATTCCGACCTTATTTAATCTCTCAAGTGCTCCAACCCATAATCCTATTTCAGGATGTATTGGATTTTTAACAAAAACAGGTATATCAACACCTCTTAAAGATTCCGCTATTTCTTGAACATAAAATGGATTTACAGTTGTTCTTGCTCCTATCCATAGCATATCAATTCCTGCTTTTAAACAAATTTCAACATGCCTAGGAGTTGCAACTTCTGTAGAAACTTTTAATCCTGTAGTAGATTGAACTTTTTGTAGCCATTTAATTGCAATTTCGCCATATCCTTCAAAAGCATTTGGATTAGTTCTTGGCTTCCATGCCCCTGCTCTAAAAACATCTGTTACTAATTTTATATCATTAGCAATTTTAAGAACTTGAGATTCAGATTCTGCACTGCAAGGTCCAGCTATCACGTAAGGCTTCTTATTAATATTATTTTTTAAATTCATTTTTTTCCTTCAACAACAATTACAAATTCTCCTTTTGGTTTCTTTAATTTAAACTGTGATATCAAATCTAAGATTGTTCCTCTTTGAGTCTCTTCATAAAATTTACTAATTTCTCTAGAAATAGAGACGCGCCTCTTATCACCAAAATATTCTAAAAACTGAGTTAAAGTTTTAATAATTCTATGTGGAGATTCATAAAAAACTAATGTTCTAACTTCATCTGACAAACTAAGTAAACGCGTTACTCTACCTTTCTTTAAAGGTAAAAAGCCCTCAAAAAGAAACTTGTCTGTTGGCAATCCAGAATTAATTAATGCAGGAATAAAAGCTGTAGCACCTGGCAAACAATCAACTTCTATTTTTTCTTTAATACACTCTCTTATTAACAAAAATCCTGGGTCAGATATTGCAGGTGTGCCAGCATCTGAAATTAAGCCAATACTCTCCCCTCCCTTTAATCTTTTTATATATTTTTTCAAGACTTCATGCTCATTGTGCATATGAAATGTAGACATCTGAGTATTAATGTTATAATGAATAAATAATTTTTTAGAATTCCTGGTGTCTTCTGCTAAAACTAAATCTACTTCATTAAGTAAACGGATTGCTCGTAAAGTAATATCCTCTAAATTACCAATTGGAGTTGGAATAACATATAGTTTTGACATTTTGTAAAATTAAATAAATAGTGGATGAAATTCAAATTTTGGCGATATCCTTATAGTAGGGGCTGGGAAGTGCA
Source organism: Flavobacteriales bacterium (assembly GCA_002683775.1). Taxonomy (GTDB): domain Bacteria; phylum Bacteroidota; class Bacteroidia; order Flavobacteriales; family BACL11. Next base: position 5,579 of record NYTT01000086.1, on the reverse strand, counting down.
TATAATTTAACCAATGTGACACTTTTTTAACTAATGGAGAGTTCCAACTTTTTAACATTTTTGGAAGATCATAATCAAATGCTATATAAAATTCTCTGTTTCCGCCTGTTTTTGATAGATTATCATCTAAGAACTGAGTATCATCTATCCCATATCCTATAGCAAGATTTAACCACTCTGGCCAGCAACATAAATCCAGAAAATGATTAATATCAAATGACATCCAATAAGTTTGATTAGGATAATCATCCTGCCAAGCAAAACTACTTGTTTCTTTTCCTCTCTGTTGATCAAGTTGCCAATAAATATTAGAGCGTTTATAATAAGATAATTTAAAGCTAATAGCACTAAAATCTTTATTATGGTGTTGCAGAACTGGCCATAATGATCCAGCTGATCCTAAAGCTAAGTCCCATTTACTAAATCCCCAATATGGTGCATATGCATCCTTCATTTCTATAGCTAATTGTAACCCTGTACCAAATGCAGCACCATACCAAAGTGCTTTTGTAGTTTTCATGCCTGTCCATCGCATAGAAGAGGAAAATAGATCTGCAGCTTGTAATCCACCTAAGAAATGTCCAGCTTTATCTAAATTTAAAGCATAGGTTAAATCAGATCCATCATCGAAATGAAAAGGTATTTGTTCTGCAGACCACCAAGCATTTTGAACATATAAATAAGATGCAACAAGACCACTTGCAAGGCTACTACTAACTAAAAAAAAGCGCTTTTTATTTATATATTTAGTATCTGTTTGTGCAAGAACAGTATTTGATAAAAATATCAATATACTTAATAATAACAATGTGATTTTTTTCATATAAATTGAAAATCCTTTTTATACATTTGTTAGCAAACTTAACAAAAGAAATTAGTTATAATGTTTATAGATTCACAAATAGAAAGTCAAAAGTTAAAAGGAAGTATTGAAATTATTTGTGGTTCAATGTTTTCAGGCAAAACTGAAGAACTTTTAAGAAGATTAAAACGTGCTGAACTTGCAAAACAAAAAATTGCCGTTTTTAAGCCACTAATTGACACTCGATATGATGCTAGAAAAATAGTTTCTCATGACTCTAACGCAATAAAATCAAAACCCGTTAAATTAGCAACTGAAATATTAGATAAAATTGATAATGCTGAGGTAATTGCCATAGACGAAGCTCAATTTTTTGATGAAGAATTGATTCGCATCAGCAACCTTTTAGCAAATCAAGGTAAAAGAGTGATAATAGCTGGTCTAGATATGGATTTTAAGGGAAAGCCATTTGGAATAATGCCAGGTCTTTTAGCTATTGCAGAACATATAACTAAAGTTCATGCCATATGTATTGAATGTGGTACCGCTGCTAATCACTCATATAGATTGACCAAAAATCAGCAATTAATAGAGCTTGGAGATAAGCTAGAATATAAAGCGTTATGTAGAAATTGTTTCTTTGAAAAAGAAGATAATGGAAGCTAATGAAACAATATTATATATTGATTTAAAAAAATTAGAAAGCAATTTTCAATATTTTAATAATTTAATTAAATCTAAAACTAAAATTATTGCTGTTGTTAAGGCATTTGGATACGGCCATGGTGATGTAGAAATTTCACGAAAATTAGAATCCTTAGGAATTTATGCCTTATGGGTTAGTGACTTTGAAGAAGGTGTTGAGCTGAGAAAGGCTGGTATTAAGTGTAAAATTATTATTGCAAATCCAGGAACAAAAAGCTACAAAACAATTCTAAAATATAAACTTGATGTCGTAGTCTACAGTAAAAAAATATTGAATTTGTATTGTAATAACAAAAACCCGATTGATATTCATTTGAAGATTAATACTGGAATGAATAGATATGGATTTGATGAAAAAGATATTGATGAAATTTATTCAATCATTAAAAAAAATAAGCACCTCAATTTATTATCAATCTGTTCTCATTTAGCATCTTCTGAAAGAAATGATGCTAGAAAACTTAACTTATTACAACTTAAAAAATTTAGCTCTATAAATTCAAATTTTAACAAAAAATGTGAAAAAAAAATCAGTTTTCATATTTTAAATTCTCATGGTTTATTAAATTATCCAGAATATAAGTATGATTTTGTTAGAATTGGCATTGGCTTATATGGATCAGCAAATGATATAAATTTAAAGCAAATAAGTAAATTAATATCTGTTGTTTCACAAATAAGAGAAATAGAAAAAGGTTCTAGTGTTGGATACGGATCTTCATATATTGCTGAGAAAAAAATAAAAATGGCTATAATCCCAATTGGTTATGCTGATGGGTTAAACAGAAAATTAGGGTGTAATAATGGAATGGTTCTAATAAAAAATAATAAATGTAAAATTATTGGTGAAATTAGTATGGATAGCTTAGCTGTCAATATTTCAGATTTAAATGTTAAAGAAGGTGATAAAGTAGAAGTTTTTGGTGAAAATCTTTTAGTAGCTGAGATTGCCAGCAAAATAAATACCATTCCTTATGAAATATACTCTACATTAAATAGGAGAATTAAGCGGGTTTATTTAAACTAAATCTCATAACTAAAAGTAAATAAAAGAAGGTAAAGAAGACTACTCCAGCTTGTCTCTCAAGCATAGATTCAGTTAAAAAACTCATTGCTATCAGAAACAAAAATGCCGAAACAATAAAATCTTTTTTTATAATTGAAACAATAAATAAATGTGATAAAAGGTAGATTAATATAATCAGTCCAAAAAAACCAACTGTTGCAAATGTCTGTAAATATTGATTATGGAAATTATATTGTTTTTTGGCAAAGTATTTGTATTTATTAATTTGTTGTATTAAAATATTTTCTGATTCTTTCTTTAATTTGGTATGATCACTTGTTAATTTTTTTACTTGTGTATTTAGATACTTGCTATTTGCTTTTAAAATATTAATAGTTGAGTCAACTGCATGATCTGTAATTGGCTTACTAGATTCTTTAGAATAGGAAGATACTAAAACATCTTTAACATCACCAACTCCAACTCCAAACAACCAATTATACTTAATAACATCAATTGCTTTTTTCCAAATAAATTTTCTGGGATCTGAATTTTGTGAATCATTTCCAATACTACTAATATGTGAAACAGTTTGCTTATACCTATTATTTAAAACAGATGGAGTGCTTACTAAAAAATACGACACCACAAAAGCTAAAATTGTATACGAAAAACCAAGATATATTTTCTGTTTTAAATAATAATGAAAAATCAGAAATATTGGTGTCACTACGCTCAAACATAACATTTGCATTCTGGAAGATAATAGGAACAAGAATAAAAATTGCAGTGCAATTAGAAATGAGAAAATCCAATTATGTGAGTATTCTTTATTTAAATAAATATAAACTAGAATAAAAATAGAAAAACTAGTAAAGGTTGCTTGATATGCTGTATGCATGTTAACTGTTAATGAACCATAAAAAAATTCATTAATATTTCTAGTATTTAAATAGTTGAATAAAGCATCAAAAAAACAATAACAATTCAGAACTATAACTGACAGAGAAAATGCCAAAAGTAATTTGTTAATTTCCTTAATCGATAATGGCTCATGAGATAACATTATTAATGGAAGGATTAATATTGGTATTTTAAGAACTAAATCTGCTATAGCAAATGATTGGTTCTCTGACCAAAAAAAACTTAATGCATAAAGTATATAAAAAATGATAAATGCTAAAAAAAAACTATTGCTAGAAATACTTTGTATCACTTTTTTGAATTTAGTCGTGAAGATCCAATTTAAAAATAGTGCATATAAAGCAACCTTATAAATTACTATTTGGAAACCTATACCAATGACAAATATCATTAGCAATATGAAATAAAAATTTTTTTTGTTAATGCTAAACACTATTCTTTAGCGCTTAAGATATACTGATACTTCTCTGTGTCTTTTAAAATTTTAATAGCTTCTACTACCTCGTTATCAAAACTTAAACCAGCAAGAATTCTTCCTTTCTGATAAAAATATCTACTCATTATCTCTCCAGTTAGAATCTGTTTAATATCATCTTTACTATTTAATAAATCATCACTTTTATTATTAATCATTTTATTAAAAAGAGAGTCATACTCAACAGAAAAAGAAGTAAAATATTTTTCTTTTTCAGCTTGTTTTTTCAATTCTGCCAGTACTTTCTCTGTCTCTGTCTGATATGAGTAATCTTTGTCTTTTATATATTTTGTAAAATCAATAAAATCTGATTCATTAAAAATGAAATTAGGTGAAATTGAATCGTGTGAAAGACGATAATCTGTTGCATAATTAAAAAATAATCTTTCTTTCACTAAAGAGCCAATAATCATGCCATATTTATCTTTATTTATAACTATATCTGGAAGTATGCCACCTCCATCTTTAACCATCCTACCATTTCTTGTCTTATATGTCGTCATTAAAGAATCCGGAATTTTCCCTACGCTTCCATCTTGATTTCTATGCGAATAATCTAAAGCTTGTATACATCTCCCACTTGGAATATAATATTTAGCAACAGTAAGTTTTAGCTGTGAATTATAAGATAATTTTCTTGTTTGTTGTACAAGACCCTTCCCATAGCTTCTTTGTCCGATAATAACTCCTCTATCTAAATCTTGAATTGAACCAGAAACTATTTCTGATGCAGATGCAGATGAAGAATTAATTAATACAACAAGTGGCACTTCAGAATCAAGTGGATTCTTATTTGCAATATATTTTTTATCCCAAGATTTTATTTTACCTCTTGTGCTAACAACTTCTTCTCCTTTATCAATAAACAAATTAACAATATCCACTGATTCATTTAATAGACCACCTGGATTGCTTCTTAAATCTAAAATTAAACCTGTTAAATTTTGATTTTTCTTTAGTTCTAGTATTGAGTTTTTGAGCTCTAAAGCACAATTTCTAGTAAATGAACGAAGTCGGATGTAACCAATACCATCATCTATAAAATCAGAATATGGAATACTTGGCACTGAAACTTTCTCTCGATTAAATGTAACTTCGAAAGGAGTACTATTGTTCTTTCTTTCAATTAATAAGTTGACCGAAGTATTGGGTTGTCCTTTGAGAATTTTACTGACTTCTTCTGTAGTCTTAGATTTAGCACTTAAACCATTTATCTCAAGTATCTTATCTCCAGCCATTAAGCCTGATTTCTGAGCCGGGAACCCCTCATATGGCTCAGAAATAATAACATAATCATCCATTGTAGTAATCATTGCGCCTATTCCACCATATTGACCAGTTGTCATAAATTTAAAATCTTCAATTTCCGTTTCTGGAATATACGTTGTGTAAGGGTCAAGTGACTTAAGCATTTCATCAATGCCTTTTTTCATTAAATCTCCAGGAATTGTTTCATCTACGTAAAATGTATTTAATTCTTTATAAAGTGTTGTGAAAATATCTAAATGCTTAGCGATTTCAAAATAGTTGTCAACAAAACTGACTGACATAAAAGATGTTACCGTCAAACACAATGCTAAAATTGTGAGTTTAATTTTTTTATTCATATTATTATTATGGTATTGGATCGTGTCCATGCCCCCCCCATGGGTGACAACTTAATATTC
>NYTT01000085.1 GCA_002683775.1 Flavobacteriales bacterium | reverse complement strand
TGGGTCAGAACTACTGTTTGTGTAATTTAATTCAGAAATATATTCACCATTTAGATATATTGAGTCAATTAGTGTTTCATAAATTTTTTCTGGTTCAAGAGGTATAGGGTTCATATACGTGTATCCTGCAAGTAAATTTACTTTCAGATTTTTAGTAAGCTTTCCTTGCCCAGAAATACTAACTTCAATTCCTGATACTTCTGTTTTTCCAACATTTATTGATTTAAAGCCTAGGCCATAAAAATTTAATGCAGGATCAATTGGATCACTTGGAGACCATTTTCCAAATGAGAATTCCATCATATCATTATATCTCATTAAAAAAGCTGCAACATCAATAAATCCTAACCAATTTCCAATCTTTAATCCTTGTTTTAATCCAATTTCTGTACTCCATCCACTCTCTGGTCGCAAATTAGCGTTAGGATAAATCTCAAGCCCAGAATAATTTGTTCTTATGAAAAGTTCTGCCATTGATGGGAAACGAAAACCTTGTCCCCATGATGACCTTATGTAAGTTGCCTTTGCAATTTGATAGTTTAAGCCTGCTCTAAAAACAGGCTTACTTGCACTAAATTTAGTTAAAGTATCTCCATTAATAACATATTCTTTTTCTGATTCAACTGTAAAGTATTCAAATCTACTGCCAAAAGAAATATTTAATTTGCCTATTTTTTTATCTAATTGTGTGTATAGAGAATGATTTTTTCTTGTATTGTTACCTTGAAATAGATCTGAACGTGCAAACACTATTTCGTTAGTTGTTCCAGTTGTGAGTTGAAGTCCGTATTTTTTAATGTTTTTTTGCCATTGATAATCACTGTACAAAGTTTCTGATTCATTATCTTGCCCTTCATCTACTCCTTTTGTACTATTATCATTAATGACTTTTAAATATCGAGTTCTTAAGGAGTGTCGATTATTTTTATAAATATATGTGATGAAAGGATCTATATTATAGGTATCTCCTGCAGTAGTTGTTATCTCCTCGTTAAGAGGGATATACGCTCTATCTAATCCGTCCCAAACGATTGCAGATCCTGTTGTTTGAAATAAAAAATTTGCATTTATCCCATATGATAAACCTAGATATTTTTTGCTTTTATATGTAGAATTTAAATTAAATCTTTTTCTATCTGTAACTTCTAAGTAACGATATCCGTCATCACTAAATATATTACCACCTAACGAAAGATCTAGATTATCAATTTTCATTGATTGCAAAAATTCAATTCCTTTAAATGCTCTTCTTTTCTCTCCGTTCCAATTTAATTCAGCTCTTTCTGCTTTATCGATAAGTCCAAAATGCATATTTACTTTTGTATATCCAGGTAACTTATTTTTATTTATATTATTTTGACTTGGGAAAGCAGTTCTGATATTTATTACTCCGTTTAAAGCTGACGAACCATAAAGGGCAGAAGATGCTCCTTTAATTACTTCAACTTGGTTAATATTTTCGGATGCAATAAGTTTCCATTGTACTTGTCCTGCATCTCCAGAAATTAAAGGCATGTCATCAACCATTACTAATACACGTGTTCCAGCTCCATAACTCCATCCACTTCCACCTCGTATATTTGCCTGTCCGTCAGTAATATTTACGCCTGGTATTTGGTCCATGACTGTTTGAATGTCAGTTGTATTCTTATTTTCAATCAAGGAAGGCTTTATAACTTCCATTGAAACTGTGATTTCTTCAATTTTTTGTTCAAATCTTCCCGCTGAAACTACTACAGTACTTAGTTGCTCTGAAGAAGGGGAAAGCGCAACATTAATATTTTGTATTTTCTCTTTTGTTGCGTTAACAGTCTTTATTGCTTTTTCATACCCAAGATACTTAAAGGTTATATTTTGGTTGTCGTTTGTTTTTAAATTTAATGTATATTCTCCATTAAGATCTGATGATGTCCCTTCTCCATTTTCTAATATTATGTTTACACCAATTAATGCTTCATCTGTATGAAGGTCAGTAATTTTACCTTTTATTGTTTGTGTATATCCAACTTCAAATAAAAATATGTACAGTAGAAAAAAAAATATTTTTTTGGACATAAAATAGGTTAGTAGTTTTGACAAAGATAAAAATTTGACTGAGACTTAAGAATGCAAATTATTCTGAGAAAGTGTTATTTTTTAAAATCTTTCTTAAAAAGAAGCCTAAATTTTTAAGAAACCCCTTATGCTTAGTGTCTTTTTTACACGAAATAGAAGTTAAATAAGTAGTAGTTGAGTCTGTCATTTTTTAAAAAATAAATATACATTTGCCAAAATTTATCTTTCAAAATAACTAAATAAAATATTTAAAAATGGAAAAAAAGATTCAGGATTTTATGCAAGAAGTGAGGCAAAAGAATCCGAATGAAATAGAATTTTTACAAGCTGTTGAAGAAGTTGCTGAAGCAGTTATACCTTTTATGGATAAAACGCCAAAATATAACGATAAAATGCTTTTAGAGAGAATGGTAGAACCTGAAAGAGTTTTAATGTTTAGAGTCCCTTGGCTTGACGATAAAGGAAATACTCAAGTTAATAGAGGTTATAGAGTTGAATTTAATTCAGCAATTGGTCCTTACAAGGGTGGTTTGCGATTTCATCCTTCTGTAAATCTATCAATACTTAAATTCTTAGGATTTGAGCAGGTTTACAAAAACTCTTTAACTACGCTTCCAATGGGAGGTGGAAAAGGTGGGGCTGATTTCAATCCAAAAGGGAAATCTGATAATGAAGTTATGAAGTTTTGTCAGTCTTTTATGACAGAATTATATCGTCATATTGGTGCTAACACTGATGTTCCAGCGGGTGACATTGGCGTTGGAGGAAGAGAAATCGGCTTCATGTTTGGTCAGTATAAAAGAATTCAGAACGAATTTACAGGAGTGTTAACTGGAAAGGGAATTAATTGGGGAGGCTCTTTAATTCGTCCTGAAGCTACAGGATATGGGAATGTTTACTTTGCACAAAATATGTTAGCTGTTAAAGGAGATTCTTTTAATGGAAAAACAGTTGCAATTTCAGGATCTGGAAATGTAGCACAATATGCTTGTCAAAAAGCAACAGAATTAGGAGCTAAGGTCGTTACTCTTTCTGATTCATCCGGGTATATTTATGATGTTAACGGAATTGATGCTAAAAAATTAGCTTTTATAATGGAGCTTAAGAATGTAAGAAGAGGAAGAGTTAAGGAATATGCTGAAAAATTTGGTTGTGAATTTTATGCTGGAAGACCATGGTCAGTAAATTGTGATATTGCCTTGCCTTGTGCAACACAAAATGAATTGAATGAAGATGAAGCAAAAGATTTGGTAGCAAATGGCTGCATTTTAGTTTCAGAAGGAGCTAATATGCCTTCTACTCCTGAAGCTATTGCAGTATTTCAAGAGGCAAAAATATTATTTGCTCCTGGTAAAGCCTCTAACGCTGGCGGGGTTGCCACTTCAGGCTTGGAGATGAGTCAAAACTCACTTAGAATGAACTGGACTAGAGAAGAAGTTGATGCTAAATTGCAACAGATTATGCAAGATATCCATACTTCATGCATCAAATATGGCACTGAAGGCCAATATGTGGATTATGTTAAAGGAGCTAATATTGCAGGTTTTGTAAAGGTAGCAGATGCTATGTTAGATCAAGGACTAGTATAGTTTAAATTATATAATGTGTTAAAAAGGAGGCTTTGCCTCCTTTTTTATTTGTGTATTTTTGGCAATCTAAAAAACAATTTATGTATGGAAATCTTAAAACTCTATTAGAAAAAGAGTTATCAAATATCAAATCAGAAGGATTATACAAAAAAGAACGAATAATTACAACACCTCAAGGAGCAAATATTAAGGTAAGTACTGGAGAAAATGTTCTTAATTTTTGTGCTAATAATTATTTAGGATTATCTTCACACCCAGAAGTAATTCAAGCCGCAAAAGACACTTTAGATTCTCATGGCTATGGAATGTCATCTGTTCGATTTATATGCGGAACACAGGATATTCATAAAAATTTAGAAAATAAAATTTCTGATTTTTTGCAAGTAGAAGACACTATATTATATGCTGCCGCCTTTGATGCTAACGGTGGGGTTTTTGAGCCATTGTTTGATAAAGAAGATGCTATTATTTCTGATTCTTTAAATCACGCTTCAATTATTGATGGAGTGCGCCTTTGTAAGGCGGCTCGTTATCGTTATGCAAATAATGACATGAGTGATTTGGAAGCTCAACTAATAAAAGCTCAAGAATATAGGAATCGGATTATTGTAACAGACGGTGTTTTTTCCATGGACGGAACAATAGCACAATTAGATAAGATATGTGACTTGGCTGAGAAATATAACGCACTTGTGATGGTAGATGATTCTCACTCTACAGGTTTTGTTGGTAAAACTGGAAGAGGAACACATGAACACTGTAGGGTAATGGGAAGAGTTGATATTATTACATCTACCTTAGGAAAAGCATTAGGTGGTGCAATGGGTGGATTCACATCAGGTAAAAAAGAGATTATTGATATTCTTAGACAAAGATCACGTCCTTATCTTTTTTCTAATTCATTGGCACCATCTATAGTTGGCGCTGCAACAAAGGTTATAGATTTATTATCAAGTACCACAAATTTGCGCGATAAACTTGAAAAAAATACATCCTATTTTAGATTACGAATGACTGAAGTTGGATTTGATATTAAGGAAGGGGTTCACCCCATAGTTCCTGTGATGTTATATGATGCAAATTTAGCTCAGGAAATGTCTAATAGACTATTAAATTTAGGGATTTATGTAATTGGGTTTTTCTTCCCTGTTGTAGCTAAGGGACAAGCAAGAATTAGAGTCCAAATATCTGCAGATCATACTTTAGAAGATTTAGATAAAGCAATTCTAGCCTTTGTTAAGATTGGAAGGGAGCTTAATGTATTACAGTAATAATGGCTAATAATATTTTGCAGAAATATAAAAAAGTGTAATTTTGCAGCCCTTTGAAGAAGTAATAAAAACATATATACAGTGGATACATTAAGTTACAAAACATTATCAGCCAACAAGGAAACAGCCAATAAAGAATGGTTTGTTGTTGATGCTGAGGGACAAACTCTTGGAAGAATGGCATCGAAAGTTGCAAAGGTTTTAAGAGGAAAATATAAAACTAATTTTACTCCTCATGCAGATTGTGGTGACAATGTCATCATTGTCAATGCTGGTAAAATTGTAATGAGTGGAAATAAAATGTCAGATAGACAGATTTTTTCTCACACAGGATATCCAGGTGGACAAAAAAGAATTTCGCCATCTGAGATGTTAGCTAAAGACGAAACTTCTGTTGTAAGACATGCTGTCAAAGGCATGTTACCTAAAAATAAACTTGGTGCTGCAATTTTAAGAAATTGTTTTATTTATGCACAAGGTAAACATGATCACGAGGCACAAAAGCCAAAAGTGCTTAACTTAAACGATTTGAAATAAATTATGGATACAATTCACACAATAGGAAGAAGGAAAGAAGCAGTAGCTAGAATATATCTTTCAAAAGGAAAAGGCAAGATAACTGTTAACGGAAAAGACTTTAAAGAATATTTTCCAGTTGACACAATGCAATATAAGCTAGAGCAGCCATTTAAAGTTTCTGAAGTTGCTAACAAATTTGATGTTAAGGTTAATGTTGATGGTGGAGGTACAACAGGACAGGCAGAGGCAATAAGACTTGCGATATCAAGGGCTTTGTGCGAGCTTGACCAAGAAAATCGTCCTGCGCTAAAAGCAGAAGGTTTATTAACAAGAGATGCTAGAGTAGTTGAAAGAAAAAAACCAGGACAGAAAAAAGCTAGGAAAAAATTCCAGTGGGTTAAAAGATAATACAAACCAATTTATTAATAAATGTTTAGCATCTAAACTGTTTGGACAAGTAATAGACTTCTACCATACAGTTGCTTAACGAACTAAAAGA
>NYTT01000084.1 GCA_002683775.1 Flavobacteriales bacterium | reverse complement strand
TTATTTTAAAGTATTCAAAAAATTCAATAGCATCTCTAATTTCATTAGCACTATTAGCATGTATATATAAATTTTTTGTATCATCAAATAGTCCTCTCATACTCTCCATTTTTAAATCTATAATTTTAGATGAAGAATCATAAGACTTAGCTTTTGAAAATAATCTTTTAAGCTCATAAATCTTTTTTGAATACTTTTTGTTTTCCTTTGTCTCTCCAGGCTCAGCCCACCATCCAGTATTGTAATAGGAATTAGGCCAGTTAACATGAATCCCATCATCAACTTTTAATGCAGCATCTTCCCAATTATTTCCTTCTAATAACATAATTGATGATTGCCCTGATATTAATCCGCCTCTTGGAGTTACTTGTGCAATAAGTACTCCATTTGTCCTAATTGTTTTAGTTATTTTTGAATCAGAATTATAAGCTATTAATGACCTTATATTTGGATTTATACCTCCAATTTCATTAAAATCTCTAGAAGCTCTGACAGCATCAATTTCTGTAATTCCTAAAGTTGTATTAGGAACAATAAACGACGGATAGATATGTTTTCCATAGATTTTTATGATTGTATCAAATGCTGTTGGGTCAATCCGTATTAAATTCGCATTTGCCACTATATCAAATGAACCTTCTTTAATACTAATCGCTGAATTTTCAATTACTTCACCGTTTCCAATATGAGCTATTCCACCAACAAACAAAATTGGTTTCTGTGCCTTTGTATTAAATGTAATTAAAATTACAATTATTGTTAAGATATATTTATTCGTCATATTCTGTATCACAATGGTATAATTTTTCTTGAACTTTTTTAGGTTTATTTTTTTTGTTACTATTTTTATCTTCGCTCATTAGCTTTATAATACGCATTCTTTCTTTTAAATCTCTTTCTCTTAATTCTTTGTCTCTTTCAATATCAAACATGAGTTTTCCATCAACATATGTTTGTATTACTTTTGAATATACCGAAAGAGGATTATTTGACCACAAGACAATATCAGCATCTTTTCCAACTTTTATACTACCCATTTGACTGTCTAAATGTAAAAGTTTTGCAGGGTTAAGTGTTACCATTTTCCATGCTTCTTCTTCAGATGTACCTCCATATTTTATTGCTTTAGCTGCTTCTTGATTTAATCTCCTCCCCATTTCAGCATCATCTGAATTTATTGCAGTCACTACACCTGCATTATTCAAAAGAGTTGCATTATAAGGAATTGCTTCGTTTACTTCAAACTTATAAGCCCACCAATCTGAGAATGTTGATCCCCCAGCACCATGTTTTCTCATTTTATCAGCAACTTTATATCCTTCTAAAATATGTGTAAAAGTATTAACGGTAAAATTCATAGAATCAGCAACATGCATAAGCATATTTATTTCTGACTGTACGTAGGAATGACAAGTAATGAATCTTTTTGAATTTAAAATTTCGACTAATGCGTTTAGCTCTAAATCTTCTCTAGGAGGTATGGCTTTACGTTTTTCTTTTAGCGATAAACGATTGTATTTTTCCCATAATTTCTTATATGATTTTGCCCTATAAAATGCATCATAAAAAACTTGTTCTACTCCCATTCTAGTCTGAGGAAATCTTTCATTTTCAAAGCTACCCCAATTACTTTGTTTTACATTTTCTCCAAGAGCAAATTTAATAAACCCATCACTATTTTTTATTTTCATTTCTTCAGCACTTGCACCCCATCTTAACTTTATTATTGCTGATTGACCTCCAATTGGATTTGCTGACCCATGAAGTAATTGTGAAGCAACAGTTCCTCCTGCTAATTGTCTGTAGATATTATGATCATTTGGGTTAATAACATCTCCAATTCTAACTTCAGAAGAAACAGCTTGACTCCCTTCATTTACTCCCCTACTAATTGCTATGTGTGAATGTTCATCAATTATACCAGAAGTTAAATGTAAGTCAGTTGCATCAATAGTTTCATATAAATTATCAGTAAAAAATTCAATAGGATCTAAAAAACTTCCAACAGCAATAATCTTTCCATTAGCAATAATTAAATCAGAATTTCTTAAAATCCCTTCTTTCTCATTTGTCCAAATAGTTGCGTTTTTAAAATAGATATTTTTAAACGTTGGCAATTCATTAAATCCAAATGATTTGTTTGGAAGCCAGTACACTGGTGGTATAAGATTAATATTATCCTTTTTTTCAACTTCTTTTTCCTCTTTCAAGAGTGAGTCAAGTTGCAATGAAAAATTGAAATACTGACCTTCATTGTTTTGATATCTTCCTAATATCTTATCTTTAATTAATTTACCTGTAGATCTAAAGCTTCCATCATTTGTATAAATGGTTACATTATTACCTTTTATATATGTCAATATTGAATTAGTATCAAGAAAAGGGAAAGTTGTTTTAGGTTTAGATTTGCTTCCTTCAATTATAATTTTTTCGTTACTATACTCTTTAGAATTAAATGTGTAATGACCTCTAATATCATTTAATTGTTTTTCTGCAATAATATTTTGTACTCCAAGAGTCCAATTTTCATAAATAGTTCCTCTTTCAAATATATTATCTGAAGCAATAATGAAATTAGCAAGCATCCCTTGTTTAAGAGTTCCTAATGTATTTTCTATTCCCATGATAGATGCTGGTGTAGTTGTTAGTGAAGCTAAAGCATCTTTATGACTTAATCCTTTTTTAACTGCTAGTCTTAATTTTTTAAGAAAATCTTTTGAATTTTTTAATCCATCAGATGTGATACAGAACGGTATATTGTTTGCAGCTAAAATTCCAGGATTGAATGGGGCAGATTCCCAATTCTTAAGTTTTTCTAAACTAATCCAATCCGTAGCTTCAGGGTTACTTACATCATAAGATTCTGGAAATGTAAGGGGAATAATTACAGGGAACCTAATATTAATTAAATCATTAATAACAAGAAATTCTTTTCCATTTCCTTTGATTATGAAATCAATTTCAAACTCATCAGCGATTTTTAAAACACGGTTATAATCTAATTCATTAGTTATACTAAATATTTTAGGCAATTTTTCTTGTTCAAGAATTGCCTCATATGATAGATTTTTTTGATTAGATTGTTGTGAATACCATTCAGCATCTAATAAACTTTGTCTTATAAGAGCTATACTTCCCATTAAAGATGATGGGTTTTTTTGCCTTGAAACACCTTTGTTAAATGAATAAAATGAAGCACCATCAGTAAGTAACATATTTTCATTATCTGACTTTTGAGATAGCGAAACTAGTGTTCCAGTTCCTCTTAAAATACCATCTTTATTATGAGTTAGAACAGTGCCAAAACCGTTAAAGAGATGTTTTTTAGCTATTTTTTCATTTTTTTTAAAATTTCTACTTGCACTTATTTCAGGGTGAACTGCTTCATTCCAATGATATGGTTCTGATTTAGAAGTTTGATATTGTGGACGATAGTTATATGCCGCTTTTTTTACTTTTTCTATTCCGTAATCTGAGTATAAATCAATAAACGAAGGATAGATATAATCCCCATCTAAATTAGTCACAATTGACCCTAGAGGAATTTCAAGATTTGTGTCAGCAGCGATAATTCTATCTCCTTGAATCAATAATGTTGCATTTTCTAATTTAGTATTAGGACTTATAATTATATTGGCATTTGTAAAAGCGAATATTGGTTGATAATTTTCAGAGACACCATTAGGAGGTGTTATATTTTGCGCAAAAATTTGTGTGCAAAAAAATAGAATGACTGATATTCTTAAAATCATGATTTAAACAAATTAATGCTGTGAAAATACCAAATTAAGTTGAATTTTATTTGTTAATTTGCTAAATAAAAAAAAGAAAATGAAAGTACATAAAATCAACTTTATCAATAGTTTAATTCTCATGATTTTTGGATTGTGGGGATTTATAGATGTAAATACACCTATTCCAGAAACAGGTATGTCAATGACAGCTTTGATCCCCGTAATTTTTGGATTTATTTTATTACTTTGTAGTAAGGGTATAAAAAATAGTAACAAGGTGATTGCACATATTGGTGTTCTTGTAACAGTTTTAATATTAATAGGACTGGGGAAACCATTAGGTTCTCAAATTGAAAAAGGTGGAATTGGCTTATTTAGAGTTTCTATTATGATGCTCTCTTCGCTAATAGCTCTAGTGTATTTTGTAAGAAATTTCATTGAGAATAGGTCCAAATAATTGCCACTTTTTCAATTAATTAATATTTAAAATGGAGAAAGCCGCTTTAATTGGCTTGATAACACCTGACATATCTAAGGATCAGGCATACGAATATCTAGACGAATTATCATTTTTAGCAAAAACAGCTGGAGCTAAGCCTGTAAAATTATTTACGCAAAGATTGGCTTCAGCTAATAATAAAACATTTATTGGTAAAGGGAAAATTGAGGAGATTAAAATTTTTGTTGAGGATCATAATATCGACTCCGTTATTTTTGATGATGATTTAACTCCCTCTCAAATGAAAAATATAGAAAGAGCACTTGAAGGAAAAGCTAAAATTTTAGATAGAAGTAATTTAATACTTGATATTTTTGCTAGTCGCGCGAAGACATCTCAAGCAAGAACACAAGTAGAACTTGCACAATATCAATATTTGTTGCCAAGATTAACAGGTTTATGGACTCACTTGGAACGCCAAAAAGGAGGTATTGGCATGCGTGGACCTGGAGAAACACAAATAGAAACAGATCGTCAGATAATAAGAGATAAAATTGCATTATTAAAGAAGAAATTAAAAAAAATTGACAAACAGTCACTTACAAGAAGAAAGGGTCGAGAGCATCTTATAAGGGCAGCATTGATTGGATATACAAATGCAGGAAAATCAACGCTAATGAATAGGTTAGCTAAGTCTGATGTCTTTGCTGAGAACAAATTATTTGCCACTCTAGACACTACGGTTCGTAAAGTGGTGATTGGTAATCTTCCATTTCTATTAACCGATACTGTTGGATTTATTCGAAAATTACCACATCAATTAGTTGAAAGCTTTAAATCTACACTTGACGAAGTTAGAGAATCAGACTTTATGATTCATTTAGTGGATATTTCAAACCCAAACTTTGAAGACCATATTGATGTTGTTAACAAGACTATTGCAGAACTTGGAGCCAATAATAAACCTACGCTTATTGTATTTAATAAAATTGATGCTTACAAGTTTATTAAGAAAGAAGAAGATGATCTCACTCCATCAACTAAAGAAAATGTCTCGTTAGAAGACCTTAAAAAAACATGGATGTCTAAGATAGAAACCAATACTATGTTTATTTCTGCACTCAATAAAACTCACTTTGAGGAACTGAAAAATGAAATGTACAGTAGAATTAAGGAATTACATGAAAAGCGATACCCATATAATAGTTTCTTGTACTAAGAAAAAGATTGAAGGTTAGATAGTTTTTTGTAGGGTCCATTTTTTGATATTAAATCTTCATGTGTCCCCCTCTCTACAATAATACCTTTGTCTAAAACAATAATCTCATCAGCATTTTTAATTGTTGAAAGTCTGTGAGCTATAACTAGTGATGTGCGAGCTTCCATTAGTTTTTTAAGAGCATTTTGAACTAATTTTTCAGATTCAGTATCTAGCGAAGATGTTGCTTCATCTAAAATAAGAATTTCAGGATTTTTCAATACAGCTCTGGCAATACTTATTCTTTGTTTTTGTCCACCGGATAATTTATTTCCTCTATCTCCAATATTTGTTTGATACCCATTCTTAGAGTCTAAAATAAACTGATGTGCATTTGCCACCTTAGCTGCATGTATAATTTCGTCTTTAGACGCATCAAGCTTCCCTAATCGAATATTATTATAAATTGTATCATTAAATAAAATAGATTCTTGACTAACAATACCCATTAAGCCTCTTAAATCAGTTAATGCAATCGACTTAATTTCGTGATTGTCAATTAGAATTTTTCCTTTTTCAAGGTCGTAAAAACGTGCTAATAAATCAGCTAAAGTAGACTTCCCGCTTCCTGATTGCCCAACTAAAGCAATCATTTTACCTTTTTCAATACTGAAATTAACATTCTTTAATACTTCTGTATTATCATACTTGAATGAAATGTCTTTAAAATCAATTTGGGTATTCAGTAATTTTATACGCTTTGGATTAACTACATCAGAAATTTGATTTTCAGTATCAAGAATTTCATACACTCTTTGAGCAGCAGCACTGCCTTTTTGAATAAAGTAATATGAACTGGTTAATGATTTAGCAGGTGGAATAATTTGAGAAAAGATTAAAATATATCCAATGAATTCTTCAGCTGATAGATTGCCTTCTCCCATTAAAACAAGTTGACCCCCAAACCACATTACAATTACTAAAACAATTGTACTAAGAAATTCACTCATTGGTGAAGACAAATCTTTCTTTCTAAGTAGTTTGGTCATTATTTTTTTGTAATCTCCACTTTCTCTTTCAAAATTAGAGTTGATATGATGTTCTGCATCAAATGCTTTAATGATTCTTAGTCCAGAAATATTTTCATCAATTATAGAAAGTAGATCTCCCATTTTATTTTGTCCTCTATCTGAAGATTTTTTCAGAGATCTTCCTATTACACCAATTAATATGCCAGTTAATGGCAATAAAATAACAACAAAGATTGTTAATTGTGGACTGATAACAATTAACGTAATAAGGTAAATAATTATGTTTAATGGATCTTTAAAGATCATTTCAAGTGAACTCATTATACTCCATTCAATTTCAACAAGATCGGAAGTTAACCTAGATGTTAAATCTCCTTTTCTTTTTTCTGTGAAAAAGGGTAGGGGTAGTGAAATAATTTTTTTATGTAAATCTGTTCTTAAATCGTGCACAATTCCGTTACGTATCGGGGTGAGAAAATATAAAGAAGAATATCTAAAAAGATTTCTAAAAAAGAATGTGATTAGAACTAAAACACAGATAAAAAGAAGGGCTTCTAACTTTCCTCTTTCATCAATGATAGAACTAATAATTGCATAAAAATTATCTTTAATAGATTCTGTATTAAAATTAAAAGGCTGCGGGTTATATACTTTTTCTTGAGTTTCAAATAGAATTCCTAGAAACGGAATTATCATTGTAAGAGATACCAAAGAAAATAAAACACTTACGATGTTTGATATAACATTTAATATTGCATAAGATGTATAAGGTTTTATATATTTTATTATTCTGAAAAAATAATACATAGTACAAAAGTAGTCAATATTCCTTATTTTTGGCAATATGGAATCAACAAGACAAAAAAAAGTATCTCGATTATTACAAAAGGAACTAGCATCTATCTTTCATAAAGAAGCACGTGCTTTGATTGGAAATACAATGGTAAGTGTTACTATTGTTAGAGTCTCTCCTGATTTAGCAAATGCTAATGTGTTTTTAAGTATTTTTCCTGCAGAAGAGCCTAAAGAGGCATTAAAAGTAATCAAAAGCAATAGTGGTTTAATTAGAAAAAGTCTTGGTATTTTAGTTAGGCATCAACTTAGAATTGTACCAATTTTAGAATTTTTTTTGGATGACTCGGCAGCATATGCTGAAGAGATTAATATTCTTTTGAAGAAATAAATTAGTATGAATTTTTCATTTTTCATTGCGAAAAGATATTTTAATACCAGCAAGCACAAAAATTTTGTACACATTATTTCTTGGGTTTCTTTGATAGCAGTCGCAATTGGAACAGCAGCATTAATTATTTTATTATCTGTATTTAATGGCTTTGAAGATTTAATCTTAAAAATGTATAACTCATTTGATCCTGACATAAAGATAACAGCCCTTAAGGGAAAAGTATTTAATGTAGATAGTATTAATATTAGTCACAACGAAATAATAGAAAAAGCATATGTTCTTGAAGAAAAAGTTCTTTTGAAATACAATCAAAAAGAATTTATCGCTACAGCAAAAGGGGTTTCAAATTCATACAAAAATCTCACTAATTTTGATGATTTATTAGTTAATGGTAGATATATTGATTCAACTAAGAATACTAGTACTTCTGTTATTGGCCAAGGTGTAGCGTACTATTTGTCTATGGGTTTTGGCAGTATTTTAGATCATTTAAAAATTTTTGTTCCCAATAGATCTGCAAAAACTTTACTAAACCCTCAAATAGCTTTTACCCAGTCAGCAGTTATTCCAGTAGGCATCTTTAGTGTACAAGCTGATTTAGATCGCCAATACATAATTACAAATTTAGATTTTCTTCAAAATTTAGCTGATAGAAAAAACCTAATCTCAGCAATTGAAATAAAAGTAAAAAATCTACACAAAGTTAATGAGATTAAAGATTATTTAAAAGAAAGACTTGGTAATGATTTTGAAGTGAAAAATAGAGTACAACAACAAGATTTTCTTTATAAGATATTAAATACTGAGAAACTAGCGGTTTTTCTTATTTTACTCTTAATTTTAATTATATCAATATTTAATATAATTGGCTCATTAACAATGTTAATGATTGATAAGCGAAATGATATTTTAACTTTTAAAAGTTTTGGTGTTACAAAAAATCTAATAGAATCTATTTTTTTTAAAAAATCAATGCTAACAGTTTTATCAGGATTATTAATAGGACTTTTTGTAGGATTAGGATTTTCCTTGTTGCAGTATAAATTTGGATTTATAAGTATGGGTAGTGGTAGCTTTATGGTAGAATCATATCCAGTATCCGTCAAAATTTTAGATATTTTCTTAGTAATAATAACGGTTGTTGTAATTGGCTTGCTTGCATCATGGTATCCAGTTAAAATTTTAAGTAAGAAAATATTTGATAATTAAAATTTTAACTTTATTTCATCAAGCAATTCAAAAATTTCTTCTGTACATTCAGATGTAATTATTTTTATTCTATAATCTTTGAAATGAGGTATTCCTTTAAAATAGTTAGAAT
This sequence comes from Flavobacteriales bacterium, assembly GCA_002683775.1. GTDB lineage: Bacteria > Bacteroidota > Bacteroidia > Flavobacteriales > BACL11. Next base: position 13,579 of record NYTT01000084.1, on the reverse strand, counting down.
AATGTCGTTTCATTTCAGCTATACCAAGAATTTTTCCTTTCCATTCAATTGAGTGCTTAAGATGTTGTTTGCAAGCGTTAACTCTATCAGCAATGACTGGTTTTGCAAGATGACTTCCTGTTTTAAGAAAATGTTTTATTTCATTAAATATCCATGGATTTCCTATAGCTGCTCTACCTATCATCACTCCATCAACACCATATTTGTTTTTTACTTCTGCTACATTTTCCGCATTGCTAATATCCCCATTACCAAAAATAGGTATATGCATACGTTGATTATTCTTTACATCACCAATTAAAGTCCAATCCGCTTCTCCCTTATACATTTGCTTTCTAGTCCTTCCATGAATTGACAAAGCCTGTATGCCTACATCTTGTAATCTTTCAGCTACATCTACAATATATTTAGTGTTTTCATCCCATCCTAATCTTGTCTTTACCGTTACTGGTAAATTAGTACTGTTTACAATTTCTTTAGTCATTTTAACCATTTTCGGTATATCTTTTAAAATACCAGCACCAGCTCCTTTGTTTGCAACTTTTTTAACAGGGCATCCATAATTGATATCTATAAATTCTGGATTAGCTTTTTCACAGATTTTGGTAGCTAATCTCATTGATTCAATATCATATCCAAAAATCTGTATACCAATTGGACGTTCGAAATCATAGATGTCTAGTTTCATTTTACTTTTTGCAGCGTCACGAATTAGTCCTTCTGATGAAATAAATTCTGTATATAATACATCTGCACCATGTTGTTTGCAGAGCGCGCGAAAAGGAGGGTCACTAACATCTTCCATTGGAGCTAAAAGCAACGGGAACTCACCTATATCTATATTTCCTATCTTTACACCCATTTCAGCAAAAATACATAATCTTGAGATTTAAAGCACTCTATAAAAACAAGTCATCTATTAACAAATTAAGTTTATTATTCTTAATAGTTATAATTTCTATTTTTATAATTACTTTAATAGGAATTTTAATTACTAATGTGATGTTTAGTGATTTTGATAGTGCTAGCAGAAATTTATCAAATTATTCCTATGTTAATTATTTAAAAGCTATCCAGCTACTAAGTGGATTAGGATTATTTATTATACCTATTTTATTGTATTCATATGTAACAAGCTATAATTTGAATTTTCGTAATCAAATAAATAGGCAAAACTTGTTATTAGTTCTTGCAATTATGTTTCTTATTCCACCATTTATTAGCTTGCTTTTAGAATGGAATACGCAGATTCCCATTCCCGATTTTTTAATTTTTTTAAATAACGATAGTGAACCAATTGTTAGAGCTTTTTTAAGAATGAATAGTCTCTTTGACTTAGCCTATAATCTTTTTATCATTGCTATTATACCAGCAATAGGTGAGGAGTTATTTTTTAGAGGCTATTTGCAAAAACAATTAAGTAACTTATTAAATAATATACATTTATCAATTCTTTTAACTGCTTTTTTATTCAGTGCAGTACATTTACATTTTCACGGACTATTACCTCGATTTGTTCTTGGTATTCTGCTAGGTTATTTATTATATTGGAGTAAAAATTTATGGATTCCTATAATTGCACATTTTATTAATAATGCACTTGCCGTTATCCTCTCGTATAAAGCTATAAAGATAGAATCAGGACCATATGCTCTTTTTTCGGAAGAAAAAGTTAGTCATATGTCTGCAACATTTTCATTTATTGCAATTGCCTTACTATTGTATTTATTTTATAAAAACACAAAAAAGAATACTGAAAAAAGTCTTCTATAAAAAATGTAAATCTTTTGATTTAGTAAGTCCCTTTTCTTGTAGAGTAATTAATTTTTAAAGCATTTGCTTTCCTTAATTCCTGTTTTACATCTGTAATGACACCCATTTTTGCAGTTTCATCTGCTTTTATTGAAGTTGTCATATATGGAATTTCTTTTTCATCTCTAGCTTGTTGTTCCGTAGCAATAAATTCTTGAATTTCTTCAACAGTTGCAAATGCATCGTTTAACTGTATTCGAGCAGCCGAACCGAAAGAAGCTTGTAATCTTTTAATTGGGGATCCAATATAGATATAACTAACTAATGATTTTTTTTCAAGTTTTTTGATTTCTGTGGCTTTAGGAGTTTGCACTTTAACAAATAATGTTGTTTCGCGCATTACGGTTGTAACCATAAAAAAGAAAAGAAGCATAAATACAATGTCAGGTAATGAGGCAGTCGAAATAGCCGGCATCCCTTTTTTTCCATTTTTTCTGAATTTACTCATTTCCGCCTATATTTTTAGGTTCAGCCTCAGATATTTTTTGAGGGTACATTTTTCTAATTTCTTTTTGCTTTGTTTTATCTAGATCAGCATATCGCTCTCCAAATTTACCCAGCGATGCATCGTTTCTGAGCTCTGTATATGCTGCAGCAAGTTCATTTTGTACTCGTATATAAGTTTTGTATTCTGTTCCTCTATCGTTTTGTAAGGATATAATAGCCTTTTCTGGATTATCCGAAGACCTAGGGTCCATGCCATTATTATTGATAAATTGTTTTGCACCAGCTTTTAAGTCTGATATTTGCATTTTTTCTCCCTCTACCAACAGTTGATTGTTTGAATTTATTAACACAACATATATATTCTTAGCATTAATTTCTGGAGGTGTTTCTTGTTCAGAATCAGGCATAGGTGGTAACTTTCTGTTTATACCAGTATCTTGATCCATTGTTGTTGTTACCAAGAAAAAAATAAGCAATAAAAATGCAATATCGGCCATTGAGCCTGCATTAATTTCTGGTAATCCTCTTCTGTTACTAGCCATTATTTAGAAATGACGTTTGATAGTTCAGAATAAACCACAGCAATGACAGCACTAAAAATTAGGAAGTAAAATGTTATTAACCCCATACCTACCTGCTTTGATGTTTTTGCTGTAGTTTCATATTTTTCATAACCTATAGTTGCATCTGAAGCAAAAAGGTATGCTATGATTAATATAGCAATAAGCCCAACAATTGTGTAAATTGTTTTCTTTGCATTTTCAGTGTTTTGTAGCATTTTCTTTACTCCAAAACCAATAGTTGCAAGTGCTGCAAAGGCCACCATAATGTAAGTTACAATTATTCCAATATTAATTAAGTTTTCCATGCTTATTTATTTTTAACTAATAAATCAATTAGAGAAATTGATGCATCTTCCATAGAATTTACTAACGAATCAACTTTTGCAATTAGATAATTATAAAATATTTGAAGAATCATAGCTACTATAAGACCAAATACAGTAGTAAGTAATGCAACTTTAATACCACCAGCTACCAATGATGGAGAAATATCACCTGCAGCTTCAATTGCATCAAATGCACCAATCATACCAATTACTGTCCCCATAAATCCAAGCATAGGCGCCAAGGCAATAAATAATGATATCCATGACAAGCCTTTTTCTAAAAGTCCCATTTGAACGGATCCATATGAAACAATAGATTTTTCAACCATTTCAACTCCTTCATTTGATCTTTCTAATCCTTGATAAAATATTGAAGCTACTGGGCCATTTGTATTTCTACAAACTTCTTTTGCAGCATCAACTCCACCAGATTGTAATGCGCTTTCAACATTATTTAATAATTTATCTGTATCTGTAGTTGCCATATTTAGATATATTATTCGTTCTATAGCTAATGCTAAACCTAATATCAAACATAACAGTACAATCCCCATAAAACCAGGACCTCCTTCAATAAATTTTTGTTTAATTATTTGATGGAAAGATGCTGACTTGGTAGTAGTTTCTTCTGTAGCAGATGTCTCTTCTTTTTCAGCATTTCCTTCAGTAATTTCTGTATTTTCATCAGCCTCCCCGCCCTCATCTTCGTCAGAGTAGTCTTCTTCATCTTCGTAGGAGTAGTCATCTTCATCTTCGTAAGCGTAATCATCTTCATATCCAGTTTCTTCGGATTCATCTTGTGCTCTACTGTAGAGATTATAAGATCCTAAAAGAAAAAATGCTAGTAATGTTAAAAGTGATAATTTGTTTTTCATTTTAATTTGTTTGTTTATTAAGTTTGGCAAATTTATAAAAATATTATAAAGCTGCTTCGTATCTTTTGTTTACTTCTTCCCAATTAACAACATTGAAGAAAGCAGAAATATAATCAGGCCTTCTGTTCTGATAATTTAGGTAGTATGCATGTTCCCAAACATCAATACACATTATTGGTATACATCCACACTCTCCTTGCATTAATGGGTTGTCTTGATTGGCTGTTGAACATATTGACAGTTTACCATTTTTAACTCCTAACCATGCCCATCCAGAACCAAATCTAGTGGCAGCTGCTTTTGAAAATTCATTTTGAAAATTTTCAAAGCTACCATATTCAGATTCAATAGCATCTGCAATTAGTCCAGTTGGATGACCACCACCATTAGGGCTCATAATCTGCCAGAACATACAGTGATTATAATACCCCCCACCATTATTTCTTAAAGCACCGCTCAGCTGCGGGCTTGCGCAAATTTCTTCAATTGATTTATCTTTAAGATCAGAATTTTTTAAAGCATTGTTTAAATTTGTTGTATATCCATTATGATGTTTACTATGGTGAATTTCCATAGTTTTTGCATCAATGTGAGGTTCTAATGCGTTGTAATCGTATTGTAATTTTGGTAATTCGAATGACATAAGTTTTTTATTTTTAATTGTTTATAATAATATTTTCCATGCTTCTAGAGCATTCCCTTCTTTCAATAATTGCTTAGCTAATATATGTTTTTCTTCTAAATTTCTATTTGTATTAGATTGCAAATTATTTTTTATTGGTATTTCTTCAATAGAGGCTAATATAGCTAAGTCACTTCCACTTAATATAGATGAATTTTTAATAGTATCTGGTAGTCTATCAACTCCCATTCCAACCTTAGAAATCGGTTTAGCTATTTTGTATAATGAGTCTTTTGTTGTTTTTCCATACCAATCTCCCCCATACCTACTAACAATATTTAGTTTAAAAGTATCAATATTTTCATTTACATCTAATATAGATTTATCTATATGAATTTTTAATATCTGAGCTAGAACTAGATTACCTGCTCCACCTTCATCCCCAAGAGTAATAATGTCATTAACTTTACATTCAAAATTAATAGGAGATTCACTTATTCTAGAAGGTGATACTAAATCAGATTTTACTTCTATTAATCCAGCTTTTTCAAATTCATTAACATTCTTGTCAAAACTACATGATGCTAAAGATACTTGTTGAGCTATATCTTCGTTCACTAAACCAATTACACATTCCTTAATTTGTTCAACATTTTCTAATGTATCTTTATTATTTCCAAATCGTGCGCTTTTAACTGGAGAGAATATCATTATTGGAGGATTCACAGAAAATATATTGAAAAATGAAAATGGTGCTAAATTTTTATTTCCATCTTTATCAATAGTACTTACTAAAGCTATTGGCCTAGGAGTAATTGCTGATGAAAGATATTTATACAAACCATCAGTTTCACCGTTGGTGATGTCTATAGTTTTAATCATTTCTTTAGTTTTAAAATAGAGTGAGTAGATTTTGATATAACTAACTTATTTGTAATTTTTCCAAGCCCATCGATTTGCATTTCAACTATATCTCCTTCTTTTAGCCATTTTTCGCAATAGTTTGGGTTTTTTATTTTTTCAGTTCCATTTAGTTCTAATAGGCAACCCGTACCGACAGTTCCTGAACCAATAATATCACCAGGATAGAGCTCTACACCATATGAAGCTCTTTCAATGATTTCTGCGAATGTCCAGTTCATATCAACTGCATTTCCTTTAGAAAGTAACTCACCGTTTACAGTACATCTCATTTCTAAATTATACTTATTGCCAAATGGTGTTTCTATACAGTTACTTATTATTTCTTCTGGAGTTACCAAATATGGGCCTAATACAGATGCAAAATCTTTTCCTTTAGCAGGCCCCAAATTAAGTTTCATTTCTTCCATTTGTAATCTTCTACAACTAATATCATTAAATATACAGAACCCTGCTATATGTTTATCTGCATCTTTTGTGAGTATATTCTTCCCGCCTTTACCTATTACAATTGCTAGTTCTAATTCATAATCAAGTTTTTCAAAATGGTCTGGCATTAACTCTATCTTCTCATTGTCTCCGTAGATGGTATTTTGATTAGAAAAATAAAATACTGGAAACTCATCAAATTCAGGAATCATTTTTAACCCTCTATTGATTCTTGAAGTACTAACGTGTTGTCTGAAGGCATATGCATCTCGTAATGAATTTGGTTTTGGAACTGGTGGTAATAATGTAGCATTGCTAATATTGTGTTGAACACATTGTGCATTTTTTATTGCAGTTTCAATTTTTGACTTATAATTTTTAACTTGTAATAAATCTATCATTGAGATGTCACCAAAATAACTATTCATATTGAAGATGATATCAGACTTTAAAACTCCAATCTGAACAATCTTAGAATTGCTTATTTTATAGCTCAGTAATTTCATTGTTTGCAAAAATATCAATTTATATTTTAGTGTGAATACAGATACTTATACTTTCTATATTAAAATATATATTTGCAAAAAGAAACATCATATGCCAATATACCATAAGCTAGGAAAAATGCCACATAAAAGGCATACAACTTTTAAAAAAGATGATGGTAGTTTATATCATGAGGAATTATTTGGAACTGTAGGTTTTGACGGTATGTCATCATTACTTTATCATGAACAAAGACCTACTCAAGTTAAATCAATTAAAAATCCATATTCAGTTGCACCTGAGATAGCAGTAGATAAGAACATGAAATCTTATCTATTAAAAGGTTTTGAAACTCCAAAGTTAGCAGATCATCTTGAAAGTAGAATTTCTATTTTAATTAATAATGATTTAAATATTTTACTATCGGCTCCCACAAATTTAGAGGAGAGTTATTTCTATAAAAACACAGATGGTGATGAAGTAATCTTTGTACACAAAGGAAGTGGAACCCTAAGAACTTTTGTTGGCAACATAAAATTTAAAGAGGGTGATTATCTTGTAATCCCCAGAGGAATGATTTATACAATGAAATTTAACAATTCAGATAATAGATTGTTTATTGTCGAATCATACACTCCAGTTTATACTCCAAAAAGATACAGAAATCATTTTGGTCAGTTAATGGAACACTCTCCTTTTTGCGAGAGAGATCTTAGATTACCGCAAGAGCTTGAGACTCACAATGAGAATGGAGATTTTATTATTAAAACAAAGAAAGAGCAAATGATTCATGAGTATACTTATGCATCTCACCCATTTGATGTAGTTGGATGGGACGGATATAACTTCCCTTATGCATTTTCAATACATGATTTTGAACCAATAACAGGAAGAGTTCACCAACCTCCTCCTGTTCATCAAACATTTGAAACAAGTAGATTCGTTATTTGTTCTTTTTGCCCTCGACTCTATGATTATCACCCCCAGGCAATTCCTGCACCATATAATCATTCAAATATTGATTCAGACGAGGTGCTTTACTATGTTGAAGGTGATTTTATGAGTAGAAATCATGTTGAACAGGGTTATATTTCTTTGCATCCTGCAGGAATACCTCATGGGCCTCATCCTGGGGCAATGGAAAGAAGTGTTGGACAAACTAAAACTGATGAACTAGCTGTTATGGTTGATACGTTTGCCCCTTTAAAATTAACAAAATCTGCCATAGCATTATCTGATGGTAAGTACTTTGAGTCTTGGTTATAAATTGATTAAAAAAATATTATGAGTGATATTGAAAATGTTGAATATGGGTTAGAGAAAATATTTAAAGATGCCAAAGATTTTCTTCCATTATTAGGAACTGATTATATTGAATTTTATGTTGGTAATGCGAAGCAAGCGGCTCACTTTTACAAATCAGCATTTGGATTCCAATCTTATGCTTATAAAGGACTTGAAACAGATAACAAAGAATATGCGTCATACGTAGTTAAACAAGATAAAATTAAGATTGTTTTAACGACTCCATTAAATTCAAAATCTCCAATTAATGATCACATAGTAAAGCATGGTGATGGAGTTAAAATAATCGCACTATGGGTAGATGATGCAACAAAGTCATGGAAGGAAACAACTTCAAGAGGCGCAAAATCTTTCATGAATCCAACAACAGAAAAAGATGAATACGGTGAAGTTGTTCGCTCTGGTATATATACATACGGTGAGACAGTTCATTTATTTATAGAGCGTAAAAATTATAAAGGAACTTTTTTACCTGGGTATCAAAAATGGGAATCTGAATATAATCCAGAGCCTACAGGACTGAAATTTATCGATCATATGGTTGGAAATGTAGGTTGGAATGAAATGAATACTTGGGTAAATTTCTATGAAGAAGTTATGGGGTTTGTAAATTTCTTGTCTTTTGATGATAAGCAGATTAACACTGAATACTCCGCTTTAATGAGTAAAGTAATGAGTAATGGTAATGGCCGTATAAAGTTCCCAATTAATGAACCAGCTGAAGGCAAGAAAAAATCACAAATTGAGGAATACCTTGATTTTTATGAGGGAGCTGGAGTTCAGCACATTGCTGTTGCTACTGATGATATTATATCTACAGTCAGTAAACTCAGGTCAAGAGGGATTGAATTCTTATCTACACCTCCGGATGAATATTACAAGGCAGTGCCATTTAGGCTAGAAACACATAACCACAAACTTAAAGAAGATATTGATACATTAAAAGGTCTTGGTATTATGATAGATGCGGATGAGGAAGGATATTTGTTACAGATATTTACAAAGCCAGTTGAAGATAGACCAACATTGTTTTTTGAAATTATTCAAAGGGTAGGAGCTAGAGGTTTTGGAGCAGGTAATTTCAAAGCTTTATTTGAATCCATAGAAAGAGAACAAGAAAAGCGAGGTACACTATAAAATTATAAAAATGAAAAACTTACAAATTGGAGATACAGCTCCTGAAATTAATTCAGTAGATCAAAATAATGATAGAATTACTTTAGAACAGTATAAAGGAAAGAAAGTAGTTCTTTATTTTTATCCAAAGGATATGACACCAGGATGTACTGCCCAATCGTGTAATCTTAGAGATAATTATCAATCACTTTTAGATAATGGCTATGTAGTACTTGGTTGTTCTGTGGACAGTCCTTCTAGGCATGTTAAATTTATAGAGAAATATGAATTGCCTTTTCCACTGATTTCAGATGAAGATAAAAAAGTAGTTGAGGATTACGGAGTTTGGGGTCTTAAAAAATTTATGGGGAAAGAATATATAGGTATCAATCGAACAACTTTTATCATTAATGAAAATGGAATGATTGAAGATATTATTGAAAAAGTTAAAACTAAAGATCATACAAATCAAATTCTTTAATAATTAGTTTTAATGCAAAAACTTCTACTTATATTACTGGTCTTGCACATTATTGGGTTTGGGCAAATGGCAACACCATCATTAGTATTTAATGCTGGTCCAACTTTCTCTATTCGAGCTTTTTAATTTTATTAATAGATTAAAACAATAGCTTAAAAACTTGTTCAATTTTACCGCATTGGATTATTTCAATGTTGAAAGCCTTTGGATTAAATTTATTGTATTTAGAAATAATAATTTTATTGTATCCAAGTTTTTCCGCTTCAGCAATTCTGCTTTCAATTCTATTTACAGCTCTTATTTCTCCGGAGAGACCAATTTCTCCTGCAAAGCATGTTAAAGTGTTTAAAGCTATATCGTGATCTGATGATAAAATAGAGCATACTACAGCTAAGTCGATTGCAGTATCATCAATTTTAATTCCTCCTGTGATGTTTAAAAATACATCTTTTGCGCCTAATCTGAATCCACATCTTTTTTCAAGAACTGCAAGAAGCATATTCATTCGTTTGGTATCATACCCTGTTGCAGATCGTTGGGGAGTCCCATATACAGCAGAACTTACTAGTGATTGAATCTCCACCAAAAGTGGTCTTGCCCCCTCAATAGTAGCTGCAATTCCTACACCACTTGTTGCTTCATCTCTTTCTGAAATCAAAATTTCTGAGGGATTGCTTACTTCTCTTAATCCTTCTTGATTCATTTCGTAAACACCTAGTTCAGATGCTGATCCAAATCGATTTTTTATTGTTCTAAGAATTCTATACACATGGTTTCTGTCTCCCTCAAACTGAAGTACAGTATCAACCATATGTTCTAATATTTTTGGGCCTGCTATTGCTCCATCTTTATTAATATGGCCAATTAAGAACACAGCAGTACTCGTTTCTTTTGCGTATTTAATAAGCTCAGCAGTACATTCTCTTATTTGAGAAACACTTCCAGGAGATGATTCGATATGAGCGGTATGTAATGTTTGTATTGAGTCAACTACTAAAATATCAGGCTGTAATTGTTCTATTTGTTGAAAAATATTTTGAGTTGATGTTTCAGTTAGAATATAGCAATGTTCAGAGTTTCTGTTAATACGTTCTGCTCGCATTTTAATTTGCTTTTCACTTTCTTCTCCAGAAACATATAATATTTTTTTGCTTTTTGAACTAAGTGCAAATTGCAATAATAAGGTTGACTTTCCAATTCCAGGGTCACCCCCTAAGAGAATGAGTGATCCAGGAACTATACCGCCACCAAGGACTCTATTAAGTTCATTGTCATTTGTTACGATTCGCTTTTCATTCGTATAATCAATATTACTTACTAGTGTTGGTTTATATATTTTATTACTTTTAAAACTACCTTTAGTGTCATTCTCTTTTGTAGTTATTTCCTCAACAAAAGTATTCCATTCATTACATTGTGGACATTTTCCAAGCCATTTCGGAGATTGTTTACCGCAACTTTGACAAAAAAATGCAGATTGAATTTTCTTTTTTGCCATTAGATTGACTTGATTTTTTCTATAATACTTGTTGTAGAGTAACCATCGATAAATGGTACAAGTGTTACTTCGCCATTATAATTTTGAACTTCTTTATGACCAATGATAGTTTCAATTTTGTAGTCTCCCCCTTTAGCTAAAACATCAGGTTTTAGAATCTTGATTAAATTAATTGGAGTTTCTTCAGAAAACAAAATAATAGCATCAACAAAGCAAAGAGATGCAAGTAGAAAAGCTCTAGCTTTTTCATCTACAATTGGACGGTTACTGCCTTTAATTTTTTTTATTGAGTTATCTGAATTAAGACCTATAACTAACTTATTGCCTAGATCAGCTGTTTTTGCTAACACTTCAATATGACCCTTATGAACAATATCAAAACATCCATTAGTAAAGATAATTTTATCGCCATTTTCTCTCCAAGCACTTATTTTATCTTTTAACTCTTCAATAGAGAACAGCTTACTTTTTATATTAGTTAGATGTGACATTAGTTTTCTTTTTTGATAAAAATAAAATTAATAAACCAATTGAGCCTGTGATAAGTGCTACTAATGTCTGAGCAATATGTACTATTGTTGGGAAAAGTAGTGCTGGATTTGAAGGGTCACCCCCTTCACCTAAATAGATAGTTCCTACACCAAGTACTGAAAGTCCAATCATCATTATTGCATGATAAGAGCCTATGCCACCAGGAGTTGGAATAACCATCCCAATCCCTCCCAAAACAAGTAGGAACAATCCATCTCCAGCTGTTAAATTAGAGGTTTCTTCCATACAAAAAAAGCAAATGTATGTCATTAAAAAATACATAATCCAGATACTAAAAGTGTGAAACCAGAATGATAATTTGTTTTTAATATTTTTAATACTCTTGAATCCTATTTGAATACCAAAAATAAATTCTTTTATCTTAACATAAAAAGATGTTTTTTGAAGATACTTTTTAGCAACAATAAAAATCAGTAATAATATTAAAACGATTGAGACTAATTGTATAATGTTAACATAACTAAAACTTCCATTTTGTTGAGATGAAATCTTTAGGTAGAAATTAAATATTTCATTAAACTTAAAAATCATAGTTAGAAATATTAAGACAAATAAAAAGATAAAATCAATTACTCTTTCTATAATAATTGTCCCAAAAAGTTTGTCAACTGGAATTCTTTCAGCTTGGTTAAGTGCAGTGCATCTTGATATTTCTCCTGCTCTAGGAAGAAAAAGATTAGTAAAGTAAGAGAATGCAACCGCTGAAACAGAGTTCCATTTTGATGATGTGTAGCCTAAAGCGTCAATAAGAACAACCCATCGTAGTCCTCTATTTACTATTGCCCAACTTCCAAATATCATCGAAAAAAATACCCATTTCCCATCAACCATTTGTATCTCTTGAATCAATTTTACTGGGTCTTGATTTTTAAAAAGAAAATATATAATGACTGCAGATATAGAAAGAGACCCAACAAATTTTAAAATTTTGAAAATTGATTGTTTAAACATATTGCAAAATTATAAAATTATATTGTCAATTAATCTTACATGATTCACATATGCGGCTATGCAAATGGCATTAGTATTGTCTTCATTCCAACTTTGGATTGGTTGCAAAGTTTTAAGTGATACAAACTCAACATATTCCAACGCTACATAATTGTTTTTATTAAAAATAGTAGAAATATAATCTTTCAATTTAGTGATTCCTAGACTTTTATTCTCTTTGCAATAGCAAAGACATTTATATATTAATGATGCTTCGATTTTTTGTTTTACTGTTAGCAGTTTATTCCTTGAGCTTTTTGCTAATCCATTGAGTTCTCTAATTGTAGATATTCCAATTATTTCAGTAGACATTTTTTCTTTTTTAACAAGTTCTTTGACAATCTGTAATTGCTGTAAATCTTTCTCTCCAAAAAATGCTTTGGTTGGCTGAATAATATTTAGCAATTTCTCAACAATTGTTGCCATTCCATTAAAGTGTCCAATGCGATATTTGCCTTCCATTACACTAGATAATATTCCAAAGTCATATTCTCTAGCTTTTTCGTTCTCAGAATAAAGATTACTTTTTTCAGGAATAAATACAATATCACAATTAGCTTTTTGTAGCTTAAGGATATCTGCATTTATTTCCTTAGGGTAATTTTTAAAGTCTTCTTGGCTATTGAATTGAGTCGGATTTACAAAAATACTACAGACAGTAATGTCACAATCTTTTTTAGATCTTTCAATTAAAGAGATGTGTCCTTCATGTAGAGCTCCCATTGTTGGTGCAAATCCAATAGACTTTTTTTTATTATATTGATTTAGTAAAGATAAAATCTCAGCTGTGGTTTTGACAATCTTCATTTAAATAGATATTTTGGATATATTTTAACAACAAAACTAACTGAAAAGCTTTGATGTTACACAATTTTTTATATATTTTTGCATACCTAAAATCTTATCAATGAAAAAACCAAGGGTATTATATGTTTCACAGGAAATAACTCCTTACACGGGTGAAACATCTATGGGGGATGTGGGAAGTTTTTTGCCTCAAAAAACCCAAGAAAGCGGTAAAGATATCAGAATGTTTTTGCCAAGATTTGGAACAATAAATGAGAGAAGACATCAGCTTCATGAAGTAATTAGACTTTCCGGAATGAATCTTATTATTGATGATTTTGACCATCAGTTAATTATAAAAGTTGCTTCA
>NYTT01000083.1 GCA_002683775.1 Flavobacteriales bacterium | reverse complement strand
TGCATCTCAACTTTTTCCGTTGAGTTGGTCTGAATTTGGAAATTTACATCCATTTGCACCATTTCATCAAGCAAGAGGTTATCATATAATGTTTCATGAGCTAGAAGAGATGCTTTGTGAGATAACTGGATTTGATGCCATGAGTCTACAACCAAATTCAGGTGCTCAGGGAGAGTTTGCCGGACTTATGGTTATTAGGTCTTATCATCAAAGCCGAGGTGATAATCAAAGGAATATTTGTTTAATTCCATCCTCAGCACACGGAACAAATCCTGCTTCGGCAGTTATGGCTGGAATGAAAGTAGTTGTTACACCATGTGATGTAGATGGTAATATTGATGTTGTTGCGTTGCACGAGAAAGCTGTAGAATACTCAGAAAATCTAGCTGCTCTAATGATAACATATCCATCAACTCATGGAGTGTATGAAGAAGAAATAATAAAAATAACTAATATAATTCATAAGAATGGTGGACAAGTTTATATGGATGGAGCAAACATGAACGCTCAAGTAGGAATTACAAATCCCGCTATTATTGGCGCTGATGTCTGTCATTTAAATTTGCATAAAACTTTTTCAATCCCTCATGGTGGTGGTGGGCCTGGTGTAGGTCCAATTGGAGTTGTAAAACATCTAAAGCCATTTCTTCCAAATAGTCCGCTTGTAAAAATGGGAGGAGATCAAGGTATGTCTATTTCTTCTGCTCCATGGGGAAGCGCTTTAATATTAACAATTTCATATGCATATATAAAAATGTTAGGCACTGATGGATTAAGAAAATCTACCGAAGTTGCAATTTTAAATGCTAATTATATAAAAGAAAAGTTAACAAAAAAGTTTGATATTCTATATACAGGCGATTACGATAGAGTTGCTCATGAAATGATTGTAGATTTTAGAATGTATAAAAAATATGGTATAGAAGTAGTAGATATTGCAAAAAGACTTATGGATTATGGATTTCATGCACCTACAGTTTCATTTCCTGTTGTAGGAACTTTAATGATCGAACCTACAGAAAGTGAAAGTTTAGAAGAGCTAGATAGATTCTGTGAAGCTATGATTTCAATTAGATCAGAAATAAATGATGTTATTTCTGGAAATGTTAATGTAGAAGATAGTGTGTTAAAGAATGCTCCTCATACTCTGGACTTAGTAGTTAATGACGAATGGAATCTCAAATATACAAGAGATAAAGCTGTTTTTCCGTTGGATTGGGTTAAAAAACACAAATTTTGGCCAACAGTAAGAAGGATTAACGATGCTCATGGCGATAGAAATTTAATTTGCTCATGCAATCCTATCTCAGATTATATCAATCGAGTATTAGCTTAAAGTTAAGTTTGGTTTTCTTATTAGTTATTTTTATATTTGCCATGATTAATAATTAAAAAAATAATAATGAGAAAAACTTTACTTTCAACTCTTGCATTTGTATTTACAACTATGACATTTGCTCAAGTAAATTTAGTTGATCTTCCAAAGACTAAATCTATTAACAACAATTTAGCGTCATATACCAATACAGGTGCAGCGCCAGCTTCTTCTTCTTCTTCTTCTTCAACTTATGTGATATGGGAAGACGATTGTGATGATGCATCAACATGGACATTTACTAATACTAGTACTTTAGGTATTGATTGGTATGTTGAATCTGATCCAAACCTATATCCTGCAGCTTCTTCGGCTGGTGTTACACCATTAGCTATGGCGACTGCGTCAAATGGATTTCTTTTTATAAGTTCTGATTATAATAATACTACTGATTTTGATGGGACACCTATTATTGCAGAGGCTACTACTGCGACACCAATTGATCTTACAAATTTTTTAAACGTACAACTAACATTTCAATCTGCATTTAGATGGTGGCATGATACAAGAATTGTTAGAATTTCTCCTGATAACGGAATAACGTGGGTAGATATTGACGAAATTAGTAACGAACAAACTTACTCTTACCCAGCACAAACTTCCAACAATCCTCATATGTCTGTTTATGATATTTCAGCTGTTGCTGGTGGTCAGTCTGAAGTTTTAGTGCAGTTTTATTATAACGATAATGATTACTGGGGATGGTTTTGGCCAATTGATGATGTTGCGATTTCTGAATTACCTGATAATTTAGTAGTTTCTTCTGATGAATCTATGGGAGGATGGTGGATTGGCTATCAAGGCCCTGCAGGTGGACTTGGCCAAGATTATACTTATTACCCACTAGCGCAAGCAACAGCAAACCCTTATGCATTTGAATGCGTATTGAGAAATGGAGGGATAGCTACACAAGAGGCAACATTAAAAGTAGAAGTAGAAGATGGTTCAGGATCTAATGTATATTCTGGAACTTCTAATCCACTGACTTTAGCACAAGGACAGCAAGACACTGTTGCTACAACTTCACAATTTACCCCTTTAGCCCAAGGTTTGTATACAATAGAAATGTGGGGTGAAGTAGATTCAGCAGGTGCAGGTAATGTAGTTACTTATACTGATACTACAACTAAGATGTCAATGGTAACAGAGTATATTTATGGAAAAGATCTTAATTCTCCTGAAGGTACTTGGAGATTAAATAGAGTAAGTCCACAGCCAGGTGGTTTTGAAGTTTCGTCAACTTATGATATCTACTCTGATGTGAATTTATATTCAGTAGATGTACATATCGCTGATTGGTCAATTCCTGGGTCAAATGTATATGCTGTTATTTATGAAGAAGATCCAGCAGGTGGGGATCCTATTCCTTTAGATCAATCTGATGATTATACAATTACACAAGCTGATATTGGAGCATGGGTAACAATTCCATTTATATCTCCTCAGGCTTTAACTTCAACTACTAAAACTTACAGAATTGCTGTTGGTGCAAATCTACATCCTACTGATTCTGTTGGAGTAAGTGTTTCTGGTCTTGGTGAATATTCTGCGGATGGTTTACTTGACAAAGACGGTATTTTAGATGAAACTGCAGGTCAACCAGGATGGTATACAATTGGTGACATTCCAATGTTAAGAATGAATTTCAATCCAACTACAACTGCAGTTACAGATGCTAAAACAAACATATTTAACATATTTCCTAATCCAACAAACGGACTTATTACAATTGGTTTAGATAATGCAACTAAATATGAGCTGTCAGTTATTAATGTTTTAGGACAGACAGTTTACTCGAGTTCAATAAATGATATTAATACTAGAGTTGATTTATCAAGTTTTGATACAGGTGTTTATACAATTGAATTAAGTGATGGAAATAGTGTTTATTCAGATAAGTTAATTGTTGAATAATATTCAATAACTGATATAATAATAGAAGCCTGGTTTTGCCAGGCTTTTTTTTATACATTTACATAATAACAAAAAATTTTTAAAAAAATGAAAAATTTATATTTATTACTTTTTATTGTACTATTCTATAACAATTCTTTTGCTCAGGAGATAAGTATTGAAAGGACTGAATCTAATAAAGAAATAAATAGTGTGTTTTTAAATTTAGAAACAAACTCAGTTATTTCTAATTCACAAGCTCCTGTTGTATTGTGGTCAGAAGATTTTGGTTCTGGATTTCCTCTTGGATGGTCAACACATTCAATAAATACACAGGCAGGACAAGCTACTTGTCCCTGGGCTTGGACAACTGATGGAACTTATGGATATTGGAATGGAAATAATGGAATTTCAGCTTCAAATGAGTTAGAATCTACTACGTCATCAAATGGTTTTTTGATTTCTGATACTGATTCTGCAAATCATTATGCCTATGGTCAGCCTTCAGGAACAACATACGAATATATTGAGTCATATTTTACAACTAACGCAATTGATTTATCGCTGCATCCTGCAGTTAGTTTAGAATTCGAACATGTATTTAGATATAATAATCTAGGCAATACAAGTTTTACTCCACCTACTGTATTCGTTAGCTCTGACTCAATTAATTGGACTCCTTTCTTAGTGAATGGTGGCATTAGTAATAACACACAGTCAAATAATCCTGAGTCAGAGATTATTAATATTACATCAGTTGCAGGTAGTCAATCTACAGTGTATTTAAGATTTGGCTGGACATCTAGATGTTATTATTGGATGGTAGATGATATAAGATTGATTAAAACACCAGATCATCAATTAGTATGCTTTGAAGAAGTGATTGGGGGATGGTGGCTTGGTTATCAAGGACCTGCAGGTGGGCTTGGCCAAGATTACACATATTATCCATTAGCTCAAGCAATAGCAAATCCCTATGCTTTTGAGTGTGTGTTAAAAAATAATGGAGCAGTTACTCAGTCATCTAAATTAAAAGTAGAAGTAAAAGATGCTTCTGGATTTAATGTGTTTTCAGGAGCTTCAAATCCATTAGTACTAATCTCTGGTCAAGAAGATACAATTGCATTAAATTCACAGTATTCACCAACATCTATAGGTACTTATACGATTGACATGTTTGGGGAGGCAGACTCTGCTGGAGTTGGACTAATTTTCAATTATTCGGATACAGCAACTAAAGTAACAACAGTTACTGACAACATATATGGAAAGGATTTAAACTCGGCGGATGGTTATTGGAGGTTAAATAGAGTTAGTCCACAGCCAGGAGGCTTTGAAGTTTCATCATCTTATGATATATATGCGGATGTTGATTTATATGCAGTAGATGTTCATATTTCTGACTGGTCTATTCCAGGTGCTAATGTTTATGTTTCAATTTATGAAGAAGATCCAGCAGGTGGGGATCCTATTCTGCTAGATCAATCTGATGATTATACAATTACACAAGCTGATATAGGGGGATGGGTAACTATTCCATTTATTTCTTCACAATCTCTAACTTCATCTACTAAAATGTATAGAATATCTGTTGGCGCAAATTTACATCCAACAGATTCTGTTGGAGTTGATTTGTCAGGAGAAGGCTCTTTCTCAGCAGATGGTTTGCTTGATAAAGATGCAATATTAACTAATTCAACATCAGGGCCAAGATGGTATACAATTGGTGATATTCCAATGTTAAGAATGAATTTCAATCCAACTACAACTGCAGTTACTGATGTTAAGTCAAGTAGATTTAACCTTTACCCTAATCCAACAAACGGATTTATTACAATTGAGTTAGAAAAGGCTTCTAAATATGAGCTGTCAATTGTTAATGTTTTAGGCCAAACTGTTTACACGAATTCAATATTTAAAATTAATAATAGAGTTGATTTATCAAGTTTTGAAATTGGTGTTTATACAATTGAATTAAGTGATGGAAACAATATTTATTCAGAAAAGTTAATTGTTGAATAATATAAATAAACAATACAATAAGAGAAGCTTGGTTTTCCAAGCTTTTTTTATGATTTTTTGGTACATTTACAAGCTAATAAATAAAGTAATAAAATGAAAAAAATATATATTACACTTTTGGCACTTATTGTGTGTTTGAGTACATCTGCTCAAGTTAAGCTTCAAGATTTAAAGGCATCTGATTGTTCAAAAGAGATTAATCTTTTTGAGGAAAATCATGTTAAAACTGAAAAGAGAGTCACAAGTACACCCTCACAGAACATTGTATGGGAGAGTGATTTTTCGGACCCTAATGATTGGGTGTTAGATAACAATGGTCAAAATCCTCCTAATTATGGTTGGTCAATAGATCAAAATTCAGATGGATGGTGGAGTTCAAATGGTATAACATCTACATCAGGAGGTAATTTTGCAGAACTCTCAAATGGTGATCCAACTCAAACACCAGGAACTCAGGCTGGTGCTGTTGTATATACTATGACTATGTCTCAACCAGTAAATATTTTTGACTCTATAGGATCAAGTAATGCAACACTTTCTTTTGAAGAATTTGGGGCTAAGTTTTATGATTTACAAGAAATTCAAGTAAGCGTTGATGGTATTAATTTTGTTACAGTTGGAGATAATTCTTCTTACAGTCAGTTAACTCAGAGTGGTGGCTCGGCATACCCTAATCCATCTTTGAGAGAAATTAATCTTGCATCATATATTGGACCGACACCAACTTCAGTATGGATAAGATTTAGTTGGACGTCAGATTTGAATTTAGCGACTACAGATCCAAATTATTATAATACATGGATAGCATATGGTTGGTATATTGATGATGTTAAAATCGTAGAATCACCAGCAAACCGCGTAACTATGGAAGATGTTGTTATAGGTGGTTTTTGGATTGATTATTTAAATTATTCAGGTGCAGGATTAAATGATATCTATGGATTAGACTATAGTGTAACTCCATTATCTCAACTTCAGAATCGCCCATATTCAATAGAGGCTTTATTTAAAAATCAAGGTACTGTATCTCAAACGGTTGATTTAAATTATTCTATAGTTGGAACAGGAAATGTTACTTCATCTAATTCAGTTGTACTAAATCCTGGCGATAGTGCATTTCTAGGTGCATCTTTTTCACCTAGCACTGTTGGTTCATTCCCAATAGAAATATATGGAAATGCAGATTCTTTAGGAGCAGGTATTATTCTGTCACAAACTGTTTATGCTACTAAGAACATTGAGATAACAGATTACATTTACGGAAAAGATCTCGGACCTACTAACTCTTCATTCTATATGTTAGGAGGATTGGAAGATCAAAATCATATAACATCAAGATTCGAAATGTATGCGGATGAAGATTTATATTCATTGAGAGCATATATTGCTGATAATTCAACTGTAGGCGCTGAAGTTAAAGCAATTATTTATGAAGTTGATTCTACTGTTTCTAATGCAAATGGAGGTGCAATTTTAATAGCTGAATCTGATGATTACACCATTACAGCTCAGGATAGAGGTGCATGGGTAGACATCCCATTTGTTGATCCAGTTAATTTATCAAATGGGTATGCATATGAATTTGGTATTGTTGGATACCAACATCCATCTTTAGAATCATATATAGGGCTTTCAGGTTCTTCAATGTATAATGGTGAACATAGTTTGTTTGATGAATTAGGGCTTAGTTCATCATCGGCTGGTTCTCCAACTTGGTATTACATAACATCTACTCCTATGGTACGTATGAATTTTGACCCATCATCTGTGATTACATCTGTAGGTGATAAATTAAGTGATAAATTACTTATTTATCCAAACCCTTCAAATGGTTTAATAAATATCGAATTAGATAAGTTAAATTTTTATAATATATCTATCTCAAATATACTAGCAAAGGAAGTATATAATAGCACTATTTCAGCTGTTAATACTAAATTAGACTTATCAAATTTTGATAAAGGTTTGTATTTTATTGAGTTAAATGACGGTGAAAATATATTTACAAAAAAAATAATTATTGAATAATATTTTTAATTTGTATAAAATAAAAAACCCACTTATGTAGTGGGTTTTTTATTTTAAAAGTGGTGCTACCAAGATTCGAACTAGGGACACATGGATTTTCAGTCCATTGCTCTACCAACTGAGCTATAGCACCATTTTAATGGAATGCAAATTTAAACGTTTTTTTTATTTGAAGTAATTTTTTCTGTAAATCATCAATTCATAATGTAATTTTATATTTTTGAAAAAAACTACATTCTTTGAAACTTGTAATAGACATAGGTAATACTAATGCTAAAATTGCTTTATTTGATGGAAAAAAAATTGTTTCTACAAAAATATTGCAAGAATTTTCTCTCAAAAGCATCATTAATTTTGCTTCTCATTATAAAATTGTGTCAACAATTATTTCAACAGTAAAGACTGTAAATGAGGAATTATTAAAAATTTCAAAATATTTCAATGCAGTAATTTTAGATAAAGAAATACTTGTTCCTATTAAAAATCAATATAAATCTCTTGATACATTAGGTAATGATAGGTTGGCTGGAGTTGTAGGGGCAAATGTAATATGGCCTAAAAAAAATATAGCTGTTATTGATGCTGGGACTTGCTTAACTATTGATTTAATAAGTAATGAGGGAAAATACCTTGGTGGGCGAATTTCTCCAGGAATACAAATGCGTTTCCAATCTTTAAATACTTTTACTGATAAATTACCGTTGTTAAAGTTAGAAAAATCAACTCCTTTTATTGGAGATGATAGCATAAGTTCAATTATTTCAGGAGTTCAACAGGGTATTTTAGCTGAAATTAAATCTGTTATATCTGATTGCAGTGCGCAATATTCTGAGTTAATTGTT
>NYTT01000082.1 GCA_002683775.1 Flavobacteriales bacterium | reverse complement strand
TTTATTCTGACACCTTTTAACAATGTTCCGTCTGTAACACCAGTTGCAGAAAACATTACATCTCCTTTTGCAAGATCATTTGTTTCAAATATTTTCTCACCATTTCTATTAAATATTGAAAATGAATAGCCAATTTCAGATACAAAATAAGTAATTGGTCTAAATAGCTCATTATGTTCATCACCATTTGGTGTAAAAGTATTCGGTACAAATATTACTGGAACTTGAGAAATACAAGATAAATTAGACAAACTACCCTCTAAAACAGCTCCATAAGGAGTTGAATTACCTTCAATTGCTTCAATATAATAACAGAATCTACCATTACCTGCACCAAACTCAGTAACTATATCAATATATCTTAAATCTTCATTTGGCTTGTTAACTCTATCCCAAACATGTATTGGTAGTAAATCAAATGGCTCTCTATTAACCGATCTATATAATCTATACTCTGACACAGAACCTAGCCATCTGTCATATTCATTAAAAGATAAAGTATTAGTATACTCTCCATCTAAAAATGGGAAATCACTATAATCAACATTAACTTCAGTTTCTAACAAAATTGTTTGAGCAAAAGAAGTGTCATTAGAATAAGTTGGAGAATCATATGGAGGAGGACTTAAAGTTACTCCACAAGTATCAACAGGATAAATTCGATATTGATAAAAATGACTATCTGTATACGGCAACACATCACTATAATTTATTGGACTTGTACCAGTAGATTTTATTTCACCAATTTTACTAAAAATACTTTCATCTCTTTTAGATCTATATACATCAAACCTGTCAACAACTGCAGATAGATCAACAATACAACTTAAGTCAACGGAACCATCATCATGATTAACTGTTGCATATTCTAGATAGTTAAATGTTGGTTTATTTGCAAATGCGACATCAATATCCAATAAATTAGAAGTAGCTTTAAATGTCGAATCAAAATTAAATGCCTCAACAACTATAGCATAAGATGCAGATGAAGAAATATTTGGTAAAACTAAATTAGTATTTCCTTGTACCCTAATTGATGAATTAATTACGTTCCCACTGGCATCAGTTTCTGATATTAAGACATTATAATGATTGGTTCCTCCATTCCAATTTATGTAATCGTTCCATTCAAGCGAAATAGAGTAATCACAGGCGTCAGAAGTGCTTTGTAAAAATATTGAATTGTGCAATTGTGATCTTGAACGTGTATTTCCGCATGAATCTATTGCTTTAACACTATAACTTTCTATTGTAGATCCAGCTAATGAATTGTTATAAATAAATGTATTTAATGATGCATCAATTGTATCTAAAGTAATCCAAGCACCTGCTTGATCTTGAATATATACTATGTAAAAATCCGCACCTAAAGATGGAATCCAACTAACAACTGAATTACCTTGAATATCAACTGAAACATCCTTTATCTCAGGAGTTATTGGAGAAAGCGTATCTTGTAATTGTACTGAACTAATAGACGATCTGGAGACACAACCACTTATATCAGCTATTTCTACATAAAAACTTGGGATATAATCACAGTCATCTGTAAAAAATTTATGATTTAGATCAGGTGTTGAAATAATAATATTATCAATATTGTTTGCGTTAATATGGTGTAAATCATAATCTGTATTTGAAGACGGCAAAAGTGGATCATGTATTGGATTCCATGAAAGATCAGCAGCTACTCCAAAATCTACAGCATAAGAATTCATTAATATAGTTGATAAAGTATCTGAAAATAATAACGAATCAGAAACAGCTCCAACATTAGTACCGCAAGTTACAGATCCAAGCAGGTAATAATAACTCTGCGAATTATTAGCTCCAGAACCAGGATGATAATAATTAGTATCTGGGTAAAAAGTACTGTCTAATAAAGCATATGGCCCGCCAAGTTGTTTAGAATGGTAGATGTCATATTTAATATTAGTATCTACAACACCTTGAGGAAAAGAGTAATATAGATCTACACCACCAGTTTCATCAACCGCAAGACATCTTAAGTCAGGCTGTGGTGGTATAACATTTATAGTAATAGTTGCAATAACAATACCATTCGCAGGGCAAAAATCATCATACGCTTTTAGGTTAAATGTATATGCACCTCCTTGTCTACCACAACCATAATCTTGCATATGATCACAATTAGATTCCCATAAAAAATCGCCTGAGATATTTCCAGGAGCTGATGAAGTAACAGTAAAGGTTGCAACATTACTTACGGCTAACAAAGGATCTAATTGCCCCCCTTCTACTTCTAAAGATAGATCTTGCATGCCCCCTGTAGAATTTATATCATTGTCATTTGCAACTACTGAGAAACTTACTAATTCACCAGCCATTACTGTTGTTTCATAAGATGGTAAACCAGTTGAGGGGTTTAAAGTTGTTAGCCAATTCTGAGGTCCAAGTGGAGGTGTAATAACGGGTGGTAAATTTTGTGCACCGTTAGGAAGCGTCCCACAAGATATAAGTGCAACATTAACATCTCTAAATACCTCTGCGACAACCTGACCGCATTTAAAAGCGGCTACCTTGATGCAAGTAACAAATATTCCTGCAGTATTAGAAAAGAATGAAATTTCACCATTATTATTATTTAGAGTAGGATTGCCAGGAATAGGCGAATTAACTGTATATGGTGCAGCAAATGGTAAGGCAATTGAATTAGGTGTTGCAGGATTATAATTAAATTCATCCCCTAACGGCTCAGCCCAACTGTAACTCAAGGAATCAAGCTCAACATCAAACGCAAGATGACTGTAAGAAAAAGGATAACCTGTACACAGTATTGATTTAGGTTCTTCTTTAAAGATTGGAGAACTATCATGACACATATTTCCGTTTGGAAAAACAGTGCCAGAAGGATCTGTGTATGGATACATTACAGACCTAATTGTCCAGTCATCATCATTCATACCTTGAGTAAGCTGACTAGATCTACAACAACTTCCCCATGTAAAATGCCATCCTGCTGCTGGTGGCGTTCCATTTAATGTGATTGGACCTGAAGAATAAAGCCACTCTTTTACAGCGCCAAATTGACCGAATGGCTGATTATCACAATCATAGCATGGCTGAGCATCAGATACACCAGTAGTTGAAATATCAGTAGTCGATACAAAATTAACATTAATATTACCCATTGTTGGGTTATTATGTACGGTAAGGAGTTCATTTGTTGTACTAAAATCAATACCGTCACAATCTTGATAAATTTTAAGAAAAAAAGTATACTTCCCATAATCTGGACTAGTTGGATCAGAATTACATTCCCATGTGATTTCTCCTCCAATAAAGTGAGATGCATATGATTGAATTGTCATTAAAATAACAAATAATAGTACTAGATTTTTTTTCATATGATATTTATTTATACAAAGATAGTAAAACTAAATTTTAGCATCAAGTTCAACAACAAGAAATGAATTTATTTCTTACAAAAGTAATCTCTATATTTTAAATTTATTTATCCTTAAAACAGCTTCCTCATACTCTAAAATAATTTGAGACATTATTTCTGAAACAGGTAGAATATCATCAAGCAAAGCGGAAACTTGACCAATCTCAAGCTCTCCATTTTTTAAATCTCCTTCAAACATTCCCTTCTTTGCTCTTCCTTTACCAAGAATCTTTTTCAACTCAATTACGCTAGCATTTTTTGAATAAGCATCTTTAATCTGATAAAAAAAATCATTCTTCATCAACCTTACAGCTGTTAATTCTTTTAATGTTAATTCCGTTTCATTATCATCAGAATCTATAACTTTACTTTTGAAATTAATATGTGCAGAGCATTCTTTACTTGCAACAAAACGACTACCCATTTGAATACCTTCAGCTCCAAGGGAAAAGGCTGCTAACATTGAATTACCACTACTTATACCTCCAGCAGCTATAATTGGGAGATCAACTTCCTTTGATATAAGTGGAATAAGACACATTGTTGTTAGCTCTTCAATACCATTGTGTCCACCTGCTTCAAAACCTTCAGCTACAATTGCATCAACTCCTGATTCAACACATTTTATTGCAAACTTTTTATTTGCTATCACATGAACTACCTTAATTCCATGATCTTGAAGTTTTGAAGTATATATTTTTGGATTACCAGCGGAAGTAAATACAATTTTAACCTCTTCTTCAATTATAACTTTAATGTGCTCATCAATATTAGCATATAAAAGAGGTAAATTAACGCCAAAAGGCATATTAGTTGCTTTTTTACACTTTATGATATGTTCTCTAAGTACATCTGAATACATAGATCCAGCACCTATTAATCCCAAACCTCCAGAATTACTAACAGCAGAAGCTAATTCCCAGCCGCTACACCAAACCATTCCACCTTGAATAATTGGATATTTTATACCAAAAAGTTGTCTTATTCTATTCATAAATTATTTACATTTGTTGCTTCACGAAAATAAAAATTTAAAACATTAAGAAATGAAAAGAGATCAAATAGTTTTTGATTTAATATCTAAGGAAGATGAAAGACAACGTAGGGGAATCGAATTAATAGCTTCTGAAAATTTTGTTAGTGAACAAGTAATGAAAGCCATGGGCTCTTGCTTAACTAATAAATATGCAGAAGGTTTTCCCAGAAGAAGATATTATGGGGGCTGTGAAATTGTAGATGAAGTTGAACAATTAGCAATTGATAGAGCCAAAGAATTATTTGGAGTGGAATATGTTAATGTTCAACCGCACTCAGGCTCACAAGCAAATGCAGCAGTAATGTTGGCATGCTTAAATCCTGGTGACAAAATGCTTGGATTTAATTTGTCTCATGGTGGTCATCTTACACATGGTTCATCTGTTAACTTTTCAGGAAAATTATATAAAAATTCTTTCTATAATGTTGAAAAGAAAACAGGAAAAATTGATTACGAAAAACTTGAAAAAATAGCTTCAGAAGAACAACCAAAATTAATTATTTGTGGTGCATCTGCTTATTCTCAGGATTGGGACTATAAAAAATTCAGAGACATAGCTGATAAGGTTGGAGCTTTACTTCTTGGTGATATTGCTCATCCTGCAGGATTAATAGCTGCAAAGCTTTTAAATAATCCTGCTTTACATTGTCATATATTAACAACTACAACTCATAAAACTTTAAGAGGTCCAAGAGGCGGAATGATCATGATGGGTAAGGATTTTGAAAATCCATGGGGATATAAAACTCCCAAGGGAAATATAAAAATGATGTCTAGCGTTTTAAATTCTGGTGTATTCCCTGGCTCTCAAGGAGGACCTCTTGAGCACGTTATTGCAGCAAAGGCAATTGCCTTTGGAGAAGCTCTAAAACCTGAATTTGTTGAATATGGAAGACAAGTCATAAAAAATGCAAAAACTATGGCAGAGGAATTTATTAGAAGAGGATATAATATTATTTCAGGTGGCACGCAAAATCATTGCATGTTAATAGATTTAAGAAATAAAAATGTGACTGGAAAAGAAATAGAAATTGCTTTGGTTAAATCTGATATAACTGCAAATAAAAATATGGTTCCTTTTGACTCACAGTCCCCATTTATTACTTCGGGTATTAGATTTGGAACTCCTGCTATTACAACAAGAGGTGTTAAGGAAGATACTATTTTAAAAATAGTTGAGCTAATTGATAGAGTAATTTCTAATCCAAATGATGAAGTGAATCTTCAAAAAATAAAGTCAGAAGTAAATCAATTAATGAGCTCTTTTCCAATTTTTTCTTCTTAAATTAATGAAACCAATAAATCATGAAAAAGAAAAAAATGAGATTCTTAATAAATATCGGTCTCTACTCAGATCATGTGCGGATAAAACTGACAAATCAGATAAGAAAATAATTAGAAAAGCTTTTGATCTTGCTGTAAATGCCCACAAGGACATGAGAAGAAAAAGTGGGGAGCCATACATTTATCATCCTATTGCTGTAGCTCACATAGCTGCTAAAGAAATTGGACTTGGGACAACATCTATAATATGCGCATTACTTCATGATGTGGTTGAAGACACAGATTACACATTAGGTGATATTGAGAAAATATTTGGTAAAAAAGTCTCTCAAATAATTGATGGCTTAACTAAAATACAAGACGTATTTGATAAAAACGTATCACTTCAGGCAGAAAATTTTAAGAAAATGCTTCTAACATTATCAGACGATGTTAGAGTTATACTTATAAAACTTGCTGACAGACTTCACAATATGAGGACTCTTGATTCAATGCCAGTACATAATAAGTTAAAAATCGCATCTGAAACACTTTTTCTTTATGCTCCTCTAGCACATAGACTTGGTCTCTACTCTATAAAAACTGAACTGGAAGATTTAGGCTTAAAATACACAAAGCCTGAAATATACAAAGCTATTGCTCAAGAACTTAATGAGACTAAAGAAGATAGAAGAAAATATATCACAAAATTTACAAAGCCAATAAAAGCTAAGCTTAAAGAAACTAACTTAAAATTTTTAATGCGAGGTAGGCCTAAATCAATTTTTTCTATTAGAAATAAGATGATCAAAACAGGAGTTAATTTTGATAAAGTTTTTGATAAATTTGCTATTCGTATAATAATTGATTCCTCTAATGAAAATGAAAAATCAGACTGCTGGAAAATCTACTCAATAGTTACAGATTGCTACAAACCCAATCCAGATAGGTTAAGAGATTGGATTTCTACACCTAAAGCAAATGGCTATGAATCTCTTCACACAACTGTAATGGGAGATGACGGTAAGTGGGTTGAAGTTCAAATAAGAAGTAAAAGAATGGATGAAATTGCAGAAAAGGGATATGCAGCTCACTGGAAGTATAAACAAAAAGGAAGTAAAGACAGCTCATTAGATGTTTGGATAGAAAAGATTAGAGAACTTTTAACAAATCCAGAAAGTAATGCTGTTGACTTTATTGATGATTTTAAGCTTAACCTTTATTCTGGAGAAATCTATGTTTTTACTCCTAAAGGAGATCTGAAAACACTACCAAGAGGAGGGACAGCACTTGATTTTGCATTTGAAATTCATACAGATGTTGGCTTAAAATGTATGGGAATAAAAGTTAATGGAAAATTAGTTTCATTAAGTCATAATCTTCAAAGTGGTGATCAGGTAGAAGTTATAACTTC
Organism: Flavobacteriales bacterium; assembly: GCA_002683775.1. GTDB lineage: Bacteria > Bacteroidota > Bacteroidia > Flavobacteriales > BACL11. Next base: position 146 of record NYTT01000082.1, on the reverse strand, counting down.
GCAGAAACAAAGACCAAGAGAGGATTGGCTAAGATTTGTAGCAACATCTCGCGCAAAATCTAAAATAAAATCTGCACTTAAAGAAGACAAAAGAGAAATAGCAATGATTGGAAAAGAGATTGCTGAAAGAAAACTTAAGCTTTTAA
>NYTT01000081.1 GCA_002683775.1 Flavobacteriales bacterium | reverse complement strand
TGATTAAGAAAATCATAGTTCTTAGCTATGTTATCAAACATACTTTTTATCTGTTCTTTTTTGCTCTCTGAGCTTTTGTATGGCGTAACTTTACTCATTCTTAAGAGTTTTAATTGCCTCATTTAGAAATTTTTCTTTGTTTATTGGAATAACTCCTACAGCCTCACAAACTAAACCTCCTGCTAAATTTGATAAAATAGTGAGATCTGAATAATTTATATTTGTTGATAAGCACAATGCTGCAACAGAAATTACTGTGTCCCCTGCACCAGATACATCAACAAGTTTTCTTTTGTAACTAGGGAACTGATGAAAATTGTTATGTGAGTCTAAACAAATACCTCTTGAAGATAAAGTTAGTAATACAGCATCTGAATTTAATTGTAGTCTTAGTTTTGTTGTTACTTTATTTAGATCTTTCAAATTTCTTAGTTCATCATTAATATTCATTCCGATTTTAATTTCAGCTAGATTAGGTTTAAAAATTGTACAGTTTTTGTAGTTAAAAAAATTATCTTTTTTTGGATCTACTATAGATGGGATATTATTATTATTTGCAATTTTAATAACTTCATTAATTACATTTGATGTTAACACACCCTTGTTATAATCTTGTAAAACAACAACGTCTATATTATAAATGAGTTTTTTAATCAGATCTATAAGCTCTATTTCATTGTCTATAGGACTTGAATCTTCTTCGTCAATTCTTAGTTGATGTTTATCATTTGCTATAACTCTAGTTTTTAAAGTTGTCCTCTTAATTTTAGAGATTATCATTCCTTCTGTTGTTAAATCTTCTTTTTTCATTAATTCAATAAAAAGCTTACCTTCTTTGTCATCTCCAATTGCACTGCAAAGTATTGGGGTAGCACCAAGTGATTTAAGATTTAACGCAACATTAGCAGCTCCTCCTAATCTGCTTTCATGTTTTTTTGTTTCTACAACAGGTACTGGCGCTTCAGGAGAGGTGCGATTTATTTCGCCAAACAAATATGAATCAATCATTGAATCACCAATAACTAATATTTTTTTTGAATTAAACTCACTAAAAAGGTTTTTAACATTCATTATGACAATTTACCTAAGTGTGTCTTAATTCTACTAACTGCATCAGTGAGTTTTTTATCTGATGCAGCATAAGAGATTCTAATACATTCAGGATTTCCAAAAGCATCTCCAGCAACACAAGCTACATGAGCAAAATTTAGCAAATACATACAAAAATCATTAGCATTATTTATAACCTCATTTTCATAACTTTTTCCAAAATATGAACTAATATCAGGAAAAACATAAAATGCTCCCTGAGGAATATTGCACTTTATTCCGGGTATTTCTTTAAGTAAGTTTACTAGCATATTCCTTCTTTTAAGGAATGTTTCTTTCATTTCTTTTGTTGTTGATCTTGGTTCTGCAAGCATTGCTCTTTCAGCAGCTTTTTGTGCTATTGCACATGTAGCTGATGTTACCTGACCTTGAATTTTATTACATGCCTTGGCGATCCATAGTGGGGCTCCAATAAAACCTACTCTCCATCCTGTCATAGCAAATCCTTTTGATACACCGTTTACTGTTACTGTTCTATCTTTCATTGAGGATATAGTGCCGATACTATAATGTTTATCAGTAAAGTTAATATGTTCATAGATTTCATCAGAAACAATATAAATATTTGGATATTTCTCTAACATTTTAGCAATAGCTTCAAGCTCTGACTGGGTGTATACAGTACCACTTGGATTACAAGGAGAACTAAACATTATCATCTTTGTTCTTGAAGTGATCGAGGCTTCAAGTTGGTTTGGTGTTATCTTGAAATCTGAGTCAATAGTTGATTTTATTTCAACAGGAACTCCTTCAGCAAGTTTGATTATTTCAGCATAACTGACCCAATACGGGCATGGTAGTAAAACTTCATCTTCAGGATCTAGTAAACTTAAACATACATTAGCTAATGATTGCTTCGCTCCTGTTGAAACAACAATCTGATCTGGTGTATATTCTAAGAGGTTATCTCTCTTGAATTTAGCTGAAATTGAACTTCTTAGCTCCGGTAATCCAGCAACAGGAGTATAATGAGAGAAATTGTCATCAATTGCTTTTTTTGCAGCTTCTTTAATAAATTCAGGAGTATCAAAATCAGGTTCTCCGAGACTAAGAGCAATAATATTAATTCCTTTTGCTTGTAATTCTCTACTCATTCTAGCCATAGCTAGAGTTGCTGATTCTGCAAGTCGGTTTAATCTTCCGGATACTTTAGTCATTACAATTATTTATTTACAAAGATAATATTAAGAATGTACATCATATACTTATGGTCACAAAAGTTTTATACATTTACAGTATAAATAAAATATTAATTATCAATCTTTAATAATATTTCGTATATATTTTCTCCACTTTTAATTTGTTTCTCCAATTCTTTAATACGTTTATGTTTAATTAAATTTTGGTATTTCTTTTTTCCAAATTCTTCTTTTATTGTTTGATGTAACCAGAATATTTTTTGTTTTTCTCTATTTTCATCTTTCCAGCCATTTGCTAGCATTTGAAAGTTAAATTTTTCAACTATATCATATATTTTAGTTATTCCTGAATTCTCAATCGCTGAGCATATACCAACTTGAGGAGTCCATCCATTGGTTAGCTCTGGAAACATATGTAAAGCTCTTTTGTATTCTAAGCATGCATTCTTTGCATTTTGGATGTTCTCACCATCTGATTTAGTAATAATAAGAGCATCAGCTAGCTCCATTATTCCTCTTTTAATACCTTGCAATTCATCGCCTGCTCCAGCTAACATTAATAAAAGAAAGAAATCAACTAAATTACTTACTGTTGTCTCACTTTGTCCTACTCCTACAGTTTCAATAAGAATAATATTAAATCCAGCTGCTTCACATAACACAATACTGTCTTGTGTTTTATTTGTTACTCCTCCAAGCATTCCTTTATTAGGGCTTGGCCTAATAAAAGCATTTTTGTCAGTTGATAATTCATGCATTCTACTTTTGTCTCCTAAAATACTTCCGTGAGTTTTATCAGATGTTGGATCAACTGCTAGAACAGCAACTTTTTTGCCTTTACTTGTAAGGAGTTTTCCAAATGTTTCAATGAATGTGCTTTTTCCAACCCCTGGTACTCCTGTAATACCAATTCTAATTGAATTACCACTTTCAGGAAGACAATCAATAACTAATTTTCTTGCCTTATGTTCATCACTTTCAAGCGTACTTTCTAATAATGTAATTCCTTTACTTAAAGCAGTTATATTACCAGAAATTATTTGCTTAGAAAGATTCATTTATTTAACTGCAATGATAGAGATTTCAACATTTACATTTTTGGGTAAAGCAGAAACTTGTATTGCTTCTCGAGCAGGAGGTTCTGATTTGAAATACTGTAAGTAGATCTCGTTTATTTCATCATAGTCACTCATATTTTTAATAAAAATTGAGCACTTGACAATATTTTGTGTATTCATTCCTGCTGCTTCTAAAACTGCACAAATGTTTTGCATAATTTGAGAAGTTTCATTTTTTATATTATCAATAATTAAACAACTTGTTTTCGGATCTATTGCTATTTGACCTGAACAATATAAAGTATCATTACTTAAAATAGCTTGACTGTATGGTCCAATTGCTTTCGGGGCTTTATTTGTTGATATAACTTTTTTCATGTTATTTTCTATTTCCAAATATAGTACTTCCAATTCTAATCATTGTACTACCATTATTAATTGCAAGTTCATAATCTCCACTCATACCGATAGAGAGTGTATTAATTTTTTTATTTTTTATTTTTTTAAATAAATTATTAATTTTAGTAAATTCTGAATTTAATTGTGATTTTTCCTCTGTAAATGTTGCCATTCCCATGAGACCTTTAATGCAAATATTCTCTAATTTATTAGATTCATCTAAAATTTCATTAATTTCATTAATTTCAAAACCAAACTTTGTTCTTTCACTTGCAATATGCACTTGTAGTAAACAATTAATAATTCTATTATTTTGTTTTGCTCTTCTATTTATTTCTTTTAGTAGTTTTAATGAGTCTACAGCCTGAATTAAGCTTATAAATGGCGCAATATACTTCACTTTATTACTCTGTAAATGACCAATCACATGCCATTTTATATCTGATGGTAATTTTGTGTGTTTCATTTCTAATTCTTGCACTTTATTTTCTCCAAATATTCTCTGTCCAGACTCATATGCTACAAAGATATCTGAAATAGGTTTTGTTTTTGATACAGCAACAAGAGTTATCTCTTTTGGGATGCTATTTAGTAATTTCTTAAGATTTTTTTTAATACCCATTATTTTAAAGGATATATAGTTAAGCCAGATCTAATTTTAGGTTCTACATATGTGCTTTTGGGAGGTAATATCTCATTGTTATCTGCAACTTTTTTAATAGAATAAAAAGGAATAGGTTTTAGAATAAATGCGATAGCATACTCTTTATTATCTACTTTTAGTTTAATATCATCTAACGTAATATTTCCATTGTAGAATGCAAGGTTTTCATCTTTTCTTTCGTCTTTAATGTTTAAAATAGGCTTAAGTATATAATCAGTTAATATTGATGGATCTAAGGATGATGAAATTGAAGAGTATTTCTTTTTTCTTGCAATTAATGAATACCATTTATTATTAATATACATACCTATTTCATCTTTTAATGTAGGAGAGAAGGTATTATTTTTAATAGTTACTTTGAAAGAAACTTTGATTCTATCTATTAAATCATCAACAGATAAATTATTGGTATGTTTTATAAGTCTATTAAAATTTAAGATATTCAATTGATTTTCATTAATTAAAAAACTCATAAAATAATTACTTTCTTCACTCAGTTTATCTTTTGATAACAATGCGGAAGATGCACATCTATGATGACCATCTGCAATATAAAGAGTATCTATTTCTTTAAAAGAATTAGTTATATTTAATATATCTTTAGAATCATTAACTATCCATAATTTATGAAGACATTTATTTGTTGTAGTAAATTCATATTCTGATCTAAGGTCTACATATTTTTTCAGAATTATATTTATTTTTTCATTTGGAGTATGTGATAGTAATACCGGCTCTGCATTAAATTCAGTGATATCTAAATAATCTCTGAACATTTTTTCCTTTTTTGAAATTGTTTGTTCGTGTATTTTGATTTTATTATTCAAATAATCGTTAATCGAAGTTGCAGCTATTATTCCAGTGTAGGAGTTGTTTTTATCGCTTTTTTGGTAGATATAGTAACTGCTAGAGTCTTCTTTAAAAAGAATTTGACTTTTAATAAAGCTTTTTATTTTCTGTTTTATTAGTTCGTATTTTGCTTTTCCTTCTGACCTTAAATTTTTGTTATAATCAGGATTTATTACATGTAAAAATGTGTACGGATTATGATTTAATTTTTCTTTTATAGTTTCTTCATTGTACGAAAGATATGAACGTGTTGCAACAAGACTTGCTTTATCTCTTGTTGGTCTGATGGCTCTAAAAGGTTGAATATTTGCCATAATTATTTTTCAAAATAACTAGAAATTTGATCCGCAAGTTCAGTTCCAATTCTTTGTTGTGCCTCTTTAGTTGCTGCACCAATATGAGGAGTTAAACTAATAGCGTTATGCATGCATATGTGAATACTTGGATTTGGCTCATTGTCATAAACATCTAATCCTGCATATGCTAATTTTTGTTTGTCAAGAGCAAACATTAATGCTGTTTCATCAATTACACCTCCTCTAGAAACATTTAAAATTCCTGCTCCAGTTTTCATTAATCCAATCTCTTCTGCACCAATTACTGCTTTATTTCCATCTTTTGGTACATGTAGTGTGACAAAATCTGATTTATTTAAAACATCTTTTAACTTTTTTGTGACTATCTTAAACGACTTCTTGTCTCCATTAAAAAAATCTAACGTAATAACTTCTTCTTTAACAAATTTATCATTGGCTATTACATTCATTCCTAAACCAATGGCTTTTTTTGCTACCTCTTTTCCTATTCTGCCAAATCCAATGATTCCTAAAGTTTTTCCAGCTAATTCAGTCCCATTAGCATAAGATTTTTTAAGCGCTTTGAAATCAGCATCACCGCTTAATGGCATTTGGCGATTACTATCAAAAAGGAAACGTACCATTCCAAATAAATGTGCAAAAACAAGTTCAGCAACTGATGAAGATGATGCTGCTGGAGTATTAATAACTGTTTTTCCTTTTTCACGAGCATAAACAACATCAATATTATCCATTCCAACGCCTCCTCTTCCTATAATTTTTAACTTAGGACATGCATCTATTAAATTTTTTCTAACTGTAGTAGCACTTCTAACTAACAGTACCTCATAGTTTTTTGAGTTGATTTCTTGTGCTAACTGATCTTGATGGACATGTTTGGTATCAATCTTAAAACCTTTAGACTCTAATGCACTAATTCCAGATTGAGATATTCCATCGTTTGCTAATATTTTTATCATTTTAATTTTTTTCTAGTGTTCTCATTAAATCAACCAATACTTTTATACTCTCAATTGGCATTGCATTATATACTGAAGCTCTATACCCACCTACTGATCTGTGTCCTTTGATTCCATTAATTCCTGCATCTTCGCACATTTTATCAAACGTATCTTCTTTTGATTCATCATTAAGTAAAAAACAAATATTCATTAATGACCTATCTTCACTTAATGCTGTACCAGTAAACAGTGAATTTCTGTCAATTTCAGAGTATAATAGTTTAGCTTTTTTGATATTTCTTTTTTCAATTACACTTACACCACCTTGTTCTTTTATCCACTTTAGAGTTAGCATTGAAACGTATATAGGAAATACTGGAGGTGTATTAAACATACTTTTACCATTTATATGAGTTTGGTAGTTCAGCATTGTAGGAATCTTTCTATTTGTTTTTCCTAAGATTTCATTCTTTACTATCACAAGTGTAGTTCCTGCAGGGCCCATATTTTTTTGAGCGCCAGCATATATTAATCCGAATTTTCTAACATCAATTTTACGACTGAAGATATCTGAACTCATGTCACACACTAGATGGGTTTTACAAATTGGAAAGTTTTTT
>NYTT01000019.1 GCA_002683775.1 Flavobacteriales bacterium | reverse complement strand
CCTGCTGCTAAAATTAATAATGCTGGTTTCATGTTTTATTTTTAATGTTAATTAACTTAGAAATATATTTACCTAAAATATCAAATTCTAAGTTAACTATATCTCCTTTTTTTATCAAATATAAGTTAGTATGATCCCATGTGTAGGGAATAATAGCAACTTTAAAAGAATTTATTTCTGAACTAACTACGGTTAAGCTTATACCATTTACACAAATCGAGCCTTTTTCTACAGTAATATTTTCAGATTTTTCATATCTAAAACAAAGTACATAAGAACCAGTCTCTTCAGCTATATCAACACATTCAGCAATTTGGTCAACATGCCCTTGGACCATATGGCCATCTACTCTATCCCCCATCTTCATACTTCTCTCAATATTTACCTTACTGCCCTTTTTTAGATAGCCTATATTACTTTTTTGTAAGGTTTCTTTTATCGCTGTAACTGTATAAATGTCAGATTTAATATCAACAACAGTAAGACAGACCCCGTTATGAGCTACAGATTGGTCTATCTTTAAATCACTTGTAAAGCTTGAATATAATTCTATATGAAGATTTGTTCCATCTTTTTTTACAGAAACAACCTCAGCTAAATCTTCAATAATACCAGTAAACATAAATTAATAATTTATTACTTGTTCAACCATATTTGGCATTTCTCTTTCTATATATAATTGATCTCTAAGTTTAGGTGAAAATCCAGCTTCACGTATACATTCTTGAATACTTTCTGCAGTGAATCTGTGTGGTGCTCCGGCTGCTGAGACAACATTCTCTTCAATCATAATTGAACCCATATCATTAGCACCACCGTGAAGAGAAATTTGTGCAGTTTCTGCACCAACAGTTAGCCATGAAGTCTGAATATTCTTAATATTTGGAAGCATAATTCTGCTTATTGCCACCATTCTTAAATATTCATCAGAAGTTACATTATTGTTTATTCCTTTAACTCTTTGCAATAAAGTACCGTCATCCATAAATGGCCATGCAATAAAAGCTAAAAAACCATTTGAATTATCAGGCTTAAGCGCCTGAACATCTCTTATTCTAACTAAGTGATCAAATCTCTCCTCAATTGTTTCAATATGACCAAACATCATAGTTGCTGAGGTTGTTAAATCTATTGAATGAGCTACTTTCATTATTTCAAGCCACTCATGACCTGAACACTTTCCTTTAGAAATTAACCTTCTCACTCTGTCACTTAATATTTCAGCTCCTGCTCCTGGCATACTATCCATTCCTGCTTCTTTTAGCCTTGTCAGCACCTCTAAATGAGATAGCTTGCCAATTTTACATATATGTGCAACTTCTGGCGGACCAAGTGCATGTAATCTAATCTCTGGGTATAAAAATTTTAGTTCTTTAAATAAATCAGTATAATACTCTATACCTAAATCAGGATGATGACCTCCTTGTAGAAGTAATTGATCTCCTCCATACTTAATTGTTTCTTCAATTTTAAGCTTGTAGGTTTCAATATTTGTAATATACACTTCGTCATGCTTTGGATGGCGAAAGAAATTACAAAACTTACAATTTGCTGTACATGCATTAGTTGTGTTAACATTTCTATCAATCTGCCAAGTAACATAATCATCAGGAACTTGCATTTTTCTAAGTTCATGAGCAACAAACATTAATTCTGCCGTGGGAGTATTTTCAAATAAAAATTGTCCTTCTTCTGCTGATAAAAATTCTTTTTTTAAAGCTCTGTCAAGCAATAGTTTTCTATCCATTAATTTACTTATTTTTGAATTCTCAAAATTACACATTTTATATGAAGACTCTACTAAAAAAGAAAACAACAATTTCAGAAAAAGATAATCTAATTATTCTATGTAACTCAAATACTGATTTATCTTTAAAATTTCTATCAAAGCCGGAGTTAGAATTTATTAAACAAGAACAAAAAAAACATAAGGAGATTGTTGAAATTAATCAATACAAAAGATTGATATTTATCGTAACACCTAAAAAAGAATTAGATAACAATAAATATGCTGAGAATTGTAGACTACTTGGCGACAGTTTAACAGAAAAATTAAAAACCAAGGAATCAGTTCTAATTCTTGATGAAAAAAAGAATCAGAAAGAAGTATTACTAATTGCTGAAGGCATGGCTCTTTCTAATTATACTTTTACTAAACACAAAACAGATCCAAAACCAAATAATTTAAAGTTTATTTTCTTATGTAATGAGTCAAATCCAAAACAAATTGCTGAAATTCAGAATGTTATTAATGCAGTTTACACAACAAGAGATTTGATAAATGAACCATTTTCCCATTTAACTGCAAAGAATTTAGCAGAAAAGGCTTTAAATTTGGGGAATAAATTCAAGGTTAAAACTTCTATACTTGATAAAAAGCAAATAGAATCACTAAAGATGGGAGGACTACTTGCTGTCAATAAAGGATCAATCGATGATCCCACATTTACAATTATGGAATGGAAGCCAAAGAAATTCACAAATCAAAAACCTATTGTTCTTGTGGGAAAAGGAATTGTCTATGATACAGGTGGTCTTAGTCTAAAACCTACTGCAAACTCTATGGATTTAATGAAAATTGATATGGGGGGTGCCGGAACAGTAATCGGTGCCATGCAAGCTATTTCATCTAATAAATTACCTGTACATGTAATAGCATTACTACCAGCTACTGACAATAGACCTTCAGGCAATGCATATGCACCTGGAGATGTTATTACTATGCATGATGGGACAACAGTTGAAGTTTTAAATACAGATGCAGAGGGCCGTTTAATTCTTGCTGATGCACTTAGCTTTGCAAAAAAATATAAACCCAAATTAGTAATCGATTTAGCTACTTTAACAGGTGCTGCTGTTGCAGCAATAGGGCATTATGGTTTTGTTAGTATGCATGAAAATGCAAATGATGAGCATAAAAAATTAAAAGAAGTTGGAGATAAAGTTCATGAACGATTAGCAGAATTTCCCTTTTGGTCTGATTATGATGAACTTATAAAATCTGATATTGCTGATATAAAAAATCTTGGTGGGCCATACGGTGGAGCTATTACTGCAGGTAAATTTCTAGCACATTTTGCTGATTTTCCATTTATTCATATTGATTTACCTGGCGTATACTCCAAATCAAAATATGGATACAGAGGAAAAGGGGCAACAGGCATGGGGGTTAGACTTCTTTACCATTTCATAAAAAATCATATATAATGTCAAAAATTAAAGTAGGTATTTCGATAGGAGATTTAAATGGTATTGGACTTGAAATAATAATCAAAACATTTAAAGATGCTCGAATGATGGAATTTTGTACTCCAATAGTCTATGGTTCTAGTAAGGTTGCATCAATAAATAGAAAGCACTTAGAACTGCTAGATTTTAATTTTAATATCATTGAAAAGTTTGAAAACTTAAAACATAATAAAGTTAATCTCTTAAATATTTGGAGTGATGATATTGATATTCATTTTGGTAAATCCACAATATATTCTGGAGAAAAAGCATTTGAATCACTAAAAAAAGCAACTGAAGCATTAAAAAATAAACAGATTGATGTTTTAGTAACTGCTCCAATTAATAAAGCATCTATAAAAGAAAAAGTAAGTGGCTTTATTGGTCACACTGAATTTCTTGAAGGCAATTTCGATGGTGAGTCTCTAATGATAATGACAAGTGAAAAAATGAAGATAGCTTTTTTAACAGGGCATATTGCATTAGAAAATGTTAAAAAATTTGTGACAATTGATAATTTAATAGCTAAAACCAAAAAATTAAACAATTCACTCATCAAAGATTTTGGAATAAGATCTCCAAAAATTGCTGTTTTAGGACTAAACCCTCATGCTGGTGAAAATGGATTATTAGGCGATGAGGAAGATGAATACATTGTCCCCGCCATTAAACTATTAAAAGAAGAAAAAATTCTTGCTTTTGGCCCATATCCAGCTGATAGTTTTTTTACTTCAAAAAATTTGAGAAACTTTGATGGAATACTTTCGATGTATCATGATCAAGGGTTAACAGCTTTTAAAACTCTATCATTTTCTGACGGAGTTAACTTTACAGCTGGTTTAAATATAGTTAGGACATCACCTGTTCATGGTACTGCATATGAAATAGCTGGCAAAGGGCTGGCAGATGAAACATCATTCAGAGAAGCTATCTTTTTAGGCTGTAACATACATAAAAAAAGAATCGAGTTTGAACTATTAAATAAGAATCCTCTAGCCTTCAATAGTAAAAGGGCACCAAATAGAGCTAAATAATAATAAATTTATATATTTGCAGCCCTTATAAAATTCATCAGAATGAATATTTTTACAATAAAATTAGGTTCAATAACTAATGGTGAAAATTCATTCTCATATGTAATTAAGGACCAGTTCTTTGAAGAGTTTGATTTTACAGAAGTTAAACATGCAGATATTTCTGTTAAGGTTGTAATAAATAAAAAGAGTGAAAAACTTTCGCTTAACTTAATTATTAGTGGTCAAATAAACCAAATACCTTGCGACATTTGTACTGAAAATATTTCTGTAAATATCATAGGAGAAACAAATGTTATTATACAAAAAACAGACAATGATTTAATTTCAACTGACGAGATATTGTATATCAAATCAAGTGAAAATAAATTAAATCTAAAACAATTAATCTTTGAATCAATAATTTTAAATGTACCTAAAATACGTCAACATCCATTAGATACAAACGGCAAAATTACATGTAATAAAGAAATGGTTAGTTTAGTAAAAAAATATACTCAAGTAACAAAAAAAGCATCTGACCCAAGGTGGGATGCATTAAAAAATTTAATTAAATAGTAAAAGAAAGAATATGGCACATCCTAAAAGAAAGATTTCTAAGACTAGAAGAGACAAAAGAAGAACGCATTATAAAGCTAGTACTCAAACGATTAAAATTTGTCAAGAAACTGGCGAATCTCATTTATACCATCATGCGCATGAACATGAAGGCAAGCTATACTATAGAGGAAAATTAGTTTCCGAAATTGCTCCTAAATAGATTTTCGTAGTTTTATCTTTAATAAAAGCTAAGATCTAACAGTGAAAATTGGTATAGATATCATGGGAGGGGATTATGCTCCTCAAAAAACTGTCCAGGGTGCAATTCTTGCACTTAACGAAATATCTAATAACACTAAATTAGTATTGTTCGGAAATCAAACAGAAATTATTGCAGAGTTAAACACAAATAATATTGATGCTGAAAAATTTGAAATTGTAAATTGTTCAGAAATTATTAAAATGGATGAACATCCAACTAAAGCTTTTAGAGCAAAAACAAATTCTAGTATAACTAAAGGTTTTGAATATCTGGCTAAGGGGTATATAGATGGATTTGCATCCGCTGGTAACACTGGAGCGATGTTTGTCGGAGGGTACTACTCTGTTAAAGCTATTCCTGGTGTTTTAAGGCCACCTCTTTCTACAGTACTTCCTAGAGAAGATGGCGGAATTACAGTTTTACTTGATGTTGGTGCAAACGCTGATTGCAAACCCGATGTATTATACCAGTTTGGATTATTAGGATCCTTATTTTCAAAGCATGTTTGTGCAGTGAAGAAACCAAAAGTTAGTTTGCTAAATTTAGGCGAAGAAAAATCAAAAGGAAATCTTCTAACTCAAGCTGCTTATTTATTAATGAATGATAATCCAGATTTTAATTTCGTTGGCAATTGTGAAGGAAGAGATATCTTTAGCTCAAATATTGATGTGATAGTATGTGATGGATTTACTGGAAATATAGTTTTAAAAGAAGCTGAAGGAATATATTCAATAATGAAAAAAAGGAACCTTTTAGATGATTTTTTTAAAAGATTCAATTATGAAGATTATGGTGGAACTCCAATTTTAGGATTAAATAAAACAGTTATAATCGGACACGGGATATCAAATGAAAATGCAATTAAAAATATGATACTTCTCACAAAAAATGTAGTGAAAGCAGATCTAGTAAGTAAAATTAAAAATAATCTTAATTAATGAAAAAAATTACGGCAGCAATTACTGGAATACATGCTTATGTTCCTGATTATATTTTAACAAATAAAGAGCTTGAAAAAACAGTTGATACTAACGATGAATGGATTACTTCAAGAACAGGAATAAAAGAACGTCGAATTCTTAAAGGGCAAGGTAAAGGGGCATCTGTTTTAGGAATTAATGCTGTTAATGGGCTGTTAAATAAAACTAATATTAATGCAGTTGATATTGATTTAATTATTTGTGCAACTGCAACGCCAGATATGCTTTTCCCTTCAACCGCATGTATTATTGCTGATAAAGTTGGTGCATCAAATGCATTTGCTTACGATTTAATGGCTGCTTGTTCAGGTTTTCTATTTGCTTTATCAACTGCATCAAAATTTATTGAAACAGGAACGTATAAAAAAATAATTGTAGTTGGAGCAGATAAAATGTCATCAATTGTAGACTACACGGACAGAGCAACGTGTATAATTTTTGGAGATGGCGCTGGTGCTGTTATGCTCGAGCCCTCAACAGAAGGTAATGGAATACAAGATTCAATCTTAAAAAGTGATGGATCTGGAAGTGAATTTTTACATATGAAAGCTGGTGGATCTGCATTACCTGCAAGTCATGAAACTATTGAAGCTAGAAAACATTTTGTTTTTCAAGAAGGACAATCAGTTTTTAAGGCTGCCGTAACTTCTATGGCAGATGTTTCAGAAGAAATTATGAAGCGAAATAATTTAACGTCAAATGATGTAGCATGGTTAGTACCTCATCAAGCAAATCAAAGAATTATTGATGCAACCGCAAGAAGAATGGGAGTGGGAAATGAAAAAGTTATGCTCAATATTGAAAGATATGGAAATACAACAAATGGAACAATTCCTTTATGTCTTTGGGAGTGGGAAAATAAATTAAAAAAAGGGGATAATTTAATTCTTGCAGCATTTGGCGGAGGGTTCACTTGGGGATCAATATATTTGAAATGGGCCTACGATTCAAATAAATAATTACTTTTGTACATAAAATAAATAATAAACTATAGACAATGAATCTGAAAGACATTCAAGAATTGATAAAATTCGTTGCTAAATCAGGTGCAACTGACGTTAATTTAGAAATAGATAATATTAAAATATCTATTAAGTCTCCTCCTAAAAAGAGAAGAGGTGAAGATGAGGAATTAAAAACCGTAATTCATGAAGCTCCAGCACAACTAATTGCTACACAACCACCTGTTGTTCAAGCTACACCTGTTGAAAAAGAACCAACAGAAAAAGAATCAAATTATATTACAGTAAAAGCATCAATGATTGGAACCTTTTATAGATCATCATCTCCAGAAAGCTCACCTTTTGTAAATGTTGGAGACACAATAAAGAAAGGCGATACAATTTGTATAATAGAAGCCATGAAACTATTTAATGAAATTGAATCTGAAGTCTCTGGTAAAATAATCAAGGTACTTGTTGATGATACTACTCCAATTGAATTTGATCAACCACTTTTTCTAGTAGATCCTTCTTAAAAAATATATTAAGAGACATGTTTAATAAAATTTTAATTGCTAACAGAGGCGAAATTGCATTAAGAATAATTAGGACTTGCAAAGAAATGGGTATAAAAACTGTCGCTGTATACTCAAAAGCAGACGCTTCAAGCTTGCATGTAAGGTTTGCAGACGAAGCGGTTTGTATTGGTCCAGCAGCAAGTTCAGAGTCTTATTTAAAAATTGCTAATATTATAGCTGCCGCAGAAATAACAAATGCTGATGCAATTCATCCAGGGTATGGTTTTTTAGCAGAGAACTCAAACTTTTCTAAAATATGTACTGAAAATAATATAAAATTTATTGGAGCATCACCAGAAATGATTGATGGCATGGGGGACAAAGCTGCTGCAAAGGAAACTATGAAAAAAGCTGGAGTTCCCACAATTCCTGGCTCAGATGGCTTAATAAACGATTTTAAAGAATGTAAAAAATTAGCATCAGAAGTTGTTGGGTATCCAGTTATGCTTAAAGCTACTGCTGGAGGCGGTGGGAAAGGTATGCGACTTGTATGGGATGAATCAACTCTTAAAGAATCTTGGGATAGCGCAAGGAAAGAAGCTAAAGCAGCATTTGGTAATGACGGTATGTATATGGAAAAATTCATTGAAAATCCACGACATATTGAAATTCAAATTATTGGGGATCTATTAGGAAAAGCTGCTCATCTTTCGGAAAGAGATTGTTCAATTCAAAGAAGACACCAAAAACTAGTTGAGGAGACACCCTCTCCATTTATGACAAAAAAATTAAGGAATGACATGGGGATTGCTGCTATCAAGGCTGCTGAATCAGTGAAATATGAAGGTGTAGGAACTGTAGAGTTTTTAGTTGATAAACACAGAAACTTCTATTTTATGGAGATGAATACAAGAATTCAAGTTGAACATCCAATCACTGAAGAAGT
>NYTT01000080.1 GCA_002683775.1 Flavobacteriales bacterium | reverse complement strand
TGTACTGATGAATCAAGCTTTAACGATTCAGTTTTCTGTTATATCAGATATAACTACTTCAGCTGTAAGTTGGCAAGAAACCCACACAGTATCTACTAACGATTATGGTTTATATACAGCCATTATAGGACAGGGAATAGCAACATCTGTTGGTAGTTCAGCATCCTTTGATGTAATAGATTGGGGCTCAACAACACACTTCTTAAAAGTTGAGATGGATGGAGTGGATATGGGAACAACACAGTTAATGAGCGCACCTTATAGCTTACATACCAAAACAGCTGATAATATAGACCCTACGGATGAATTACAAATCTTATCTATTTCTGGAGATACTTTATCTATTAGTAATGGTAATTATATAATAATACAATAACACAAAATGAACAAAATACTTTTAACATTAACAAGTATACTTTTTTGTGCAATAACTTTTGCCCAAAATGTACCACAAGGAATTAATTATCAAGCTATTGCAAGAGATGCTGCTGGAGCTGAATTAGCAAATGACACTTTAATAGTTCAGTTTTCTGTTCTTAATGGAGCTGCAATCTCTTGGCAAGAGACTCATACTGTTACTACAAATGATTTTGGTATGTTTACAGCTATTATAGGTGGAGGAACATCAACATCTAATGGTAGTTCATCAACATTTGATTTAGTTGATTGGGGAGCCGCAGCACATTCTTTAAAAGTAGAAATAGATTATGGAAATGGATATTTAGATATGGGCACCACTGATTTTATGAGTGTGCCTTATAGTTTACACGCTAAAACTGCTGCTAATGGAAGCACTACAGATGAATTGCAAACCCTTTCTATTTCTGGAGATACTATCTATTTGAGTGGTTTAGATTCTAATTTTATTGTTTTACCAGCATCAACTTTATTAGGTTGTACAGATCCAACAGCTTTTAATTATAATGATTCAGCAAATACAGATAATGGTTCTTGTATTCCTGTAGTATATGGTTGTACCGATCCTACAGCAAATCTCTATTATAATTTAGCTAATACAGATGATAGTTCTTGTACATATTTAGAAATTGGTGACCTTTATGAAGGTGGTATTATCTTTTATATATTGCAACCTGGAGATATAGGCTATGTTTCTAGTCAGTTCCAGGGCTTAATCGCTGCTCCTTCAGACCAAAGTGGTATGGCTATTTTTGGAACTGCTGTAAATTTTCCAAATAGTACTGGAACTGCTATTGGAACTGGAGCTCAAAATACTTTGTTTATATATGCGACATTATCCAACAACACTGGATGGATTCTTCCATTTACTCATACTGCTGCTTACATATGTTCAAATCTAACTCTTGGAGGATACAGTGATTGGTTCGTACCTTCACAAGATGAATTATCAAAAATGTATTTAAATATTGGACAAGGTAATGCTCTAGGTTTAGGAAATGTTGGTGGTTTTACAAATAATATATATTGGAGTTCTACTTGTGATGATGGGGGAGGAGGCATAAATACTACTGGAATATTTGTTAATTTTCCTACTGGAGAAGTGTGGGGGGATTATTTGACTAATTATTTTTATGTTAGAGCTATTCGGACTTTTACAATAGCGCCAACTTTTTTAGGCTGTACTGACGTATCAGCAACTAATTATAATGCTATGGCAAATACAGATGATGGTTCTTGTTTTATAATGGGATGTACAGATTCTTCTCAATTCAACTATAATGCTAACGCAAATATAGATGACGGTTCTTGTATTTCATTTGTAAATGGTTGTACAGACCCTACAGCAACTAACTATAATGCTTCAGCAAATACAGATGATGGTTCTTGTATTTCAGTTGTAAATGGTTGTACAGACTCTACAGCAAATAACTATAATACTGCAGCAAATACAGATGACGGTTCTTGTACATACCCATGTTTATTAAATCAGGTTACTTTAACTCTTACTGACTCTTATGGAGATGGATGGAATGGAGGAACTTTAACTATTGATGGTGTTACTTATGTCCAGCCTACATTAAGTACATGGGGAGGTGCTTCTTTTGATACTTACACTTTATGTGTTGATTTATCAACTTGTATAGCTGTAATTTATTCAGCTGGGCAGTATAGTAGTGAGAATTCATGGTCTATTTCAGATTCTTCAGGAACTGTATTAGCCTCAGCAGGTAATGTTAGTGGTCAATTTGGAATATGTGTCTTAGGCTGTACAGATTCAACTGCTTCTAACTATAATGCTTTAGTTACTGTTGATGATGGTTCTTGTATTTCAGTTGTAAATGGTTGTACAGACTCTACAGCATTTAACTATGATCCTTTAGCAAATACAGATAATGGTTCTTGTTATCCTATTGTATTTGGTTGTACAGACTCTACAGCATATTCTTTATATAATCCATTAGCAAATACAGATGATGGTACTTGTATTATAACTGGATGTACAGATTCTACAGCCTTTAACTATAATGCTTTAGCAAGTATAGATGATGGTTCTTGTTATCCTATTGTATTTGGTTGTACAGATACAACAGCATATTCTGGATATAATCCATTAGCAAATACAGATGACGGTTCTTGTATTGCAGTTGTACTTGGTTGTACAGACTCTACTGCCTTTAACTATAATCTATTAGCAAATACGGATGATGGTTCTTGTGTTTCTGCAATTGGTGATACATACCAAGGCGGTATTGTCTTTTATATATTTCAACCAGGAGATACAGGATATGTAGCTGGTCAAGTTAATGGCTTAATTGCAGCACCTTCAGACCAATCTACTGGAGCAGTTTGGGGATGTATTGGCTACGTGCCGAATTTTCAGATTTCTGTAGGATCTTACCCTCCTGCATGGGATCTTGTCCTGGATACATTTGCAACACCTCTGTTGATAGGTACTGGAAATCAAAATACACTTAATATTGTTGGGTCATGTACTCCAGGTAATTTTGGACCTTCACAAGCTGCAGATATTTGCTATAATTTAACTATTGGAGCATATAGTGATTGGTTCTTACCTTCCATAGGTGAGTTATCTAAAATGTATTTAAATATTGGTCAAGGTAATGCTTTGGGATTAGGTAATATTGGTAATTTTGCTAATAGCAACTATTGGAGCTCAAATGACGGGACAAATCCAAGTACGGGGTCACCATCAGAAAGCGCTTATGCAATTAGTTTCTCCCAAGGGTTTGTAGGTATCATCTATAGGACGGGCAATAACTATGTTAGGGCTGTTAGGGCTTTTTAACCATTTAACAATTTATCCATTTAAAAGATTGCGTAAGCAATCGAAATTAATTTTTAATACAGACAAATGAAAAAAATACTTTTAACAACAATATGCTTGGCATTTGCTTTTTTTAGTTTTTCTCAGCAACTTAGTAGATATGTTGTGTCAAGTGGTGGTAATTACTCTACTAATGGGGGGTATAGTAATTCTTCAACTATTGGAGAGTCTATGGTTACAACTCTTACTTCAGCCACTAATTCGTTAACTCAAGGATTTCAGCAAAGCTTTAGTAATCCTATTGATCCTACAATAACAATCATTAATCCTATTAATGGTGATGTATTCCCAAATAACAATAATATTAGTATTGATTTCTCTATAACTGATTTTGTAGTGGCTACAGGAACGGGTGATGGGCATATTCATTATTATGTAAATGGCGCTATGACCATGAAGTATGACACACTTCCAATAACTCTAAATGGGTTAACTAATGGTAGTTATCAAATTATTATTGAACTTGTAGATAATTCTCATCAAGCATTCAGCCCTACTATTGCTGATACTGTAAGTTTTATTATTAATGTAATATATGGTTGTACTGATCCACTAGCATCTAACTATGACGCTAACGCGACTATAGATGATGGTTCCTGTATTGTTGGTCCTTCACTATGTTCGGGTTCTGCGATTACAGGTTTATCAGTTAGTGATATCATACATGATAGAGCTACGTTCAACTTTGATAATATGAACACTTATGATGGAACAGGTGCTCAGGTATGTAGAGTTGACCAGATTCGTATCAAGTATCGTCCAGTTGGATCTAATTCATGGAGTCAGAAGAATATGGCTCAGCCAACAGGCTATGATGCTGTAACGGGTATTTGTAATAGTACACAGAACACTGCTAAGATTACACGTAATCTAATGTCTAGTACTACGTATGAGTGGGAAGTGAAGGTATGGTACTGTGATGGTCAGAATTCTGGCTTTGTTGCAGGTCCGAACTTTACTACTTTGGATGACTGTCCGAATGTAGGTAACTTAGTAGCATACGGTGCAACAGCTACGAAAGCTACCTTTACGTGGGATAATTCAAATGGAGCTTACTCATTTGTGAGATTAAAAGCGAGAGTTGATTCTATTTCAAATCCTACGGGATCCGACTTCTTCCAAATTGGAGGGGCTGGAGTATCGTATGGTATCTACACGAAGAACAAGCAGAATATGGTGCCTGGTGAGACTTATAGAGGTCAAGCTAGAACGTATTGTGATCCAAATGGTGGTCCTTACAGATCTCCATCATGGTCTCCGCTTGTATTCTGGACACAACCAACTGTAAGAATTGAAGGTGGTGTATCTATTGCTAACTTAGATGTTTACCCTAACCCATCTAGAGATGTATTTAACATTAGTTTTAATTCTGAATCTATTCAAGATTTAAGAATAAAAATTCTAAGTATTGTTGGAGAAGAATTGATAGTTGAAAAGTTAGAGCAATTTGTTGGAGAATACACTAAGAAAGTATCTCTAAATGAAAATGCTAAAGGAATTTATTTCTTAGAGATAGAAACTAAAGATGGTATAATTAATAAGAAACTAATATTGCAATAAAATTTAATGAAAAATTATAAAAATTATGCATTAGGGAGTTGGGTTAAAGGAGATGGAGAAGGTACAGCCCTTTACAATTCAATTTCTGGAAATCAAATTGGTACTGCATCTTCTAAAGGTCTTGATTTTGCAGAGATGATGAATTACGCTAGAAAAACTGGTGGGCCTGCTCTTAGAAAAATGACCTTTCAAGAAAGAGGTTTAATGCTTAAAGCTTTAGCATTACATTTACATTCTGTCAAGAACAAATTCTATGCTTTAAGCGCTGAAACTGGAGCTACAAAAATTGATTCATGGATAGACATTGAAGGTGGAATAGGAAATGTATTTGCTAATGCATCATTAAGAAAAAACTTCCCTGACCTTCCTTATCATATAGAGGGAGATATGGCTCAATTGTCAAAAAATGGATCATTTATTGGTCATCATATTATGACTCCAAAAGAAGGTGTTGCAGTTCATATCAATGCATTTAATTTTCCAATTTGGGGGATGTTAGAAAAAATTGCAGTTAATTTAATGGCAGGTGTGCCAGCAATTGTTAAACCTGCAACACTAACATCATTTCTAACTGAACATATGGTTCGTGAGATAGTTGATTCTGGGATACTGCCAGAAGGAAGCCTTCAGCTAATATGTGGTAGTGCAAGAGGAATAATTGACAGTGTAGAAACTGGAGATATTGTAACTTTTACAGGATCTGCAGATACTGGTAAAATGTTAAAATCACATCCAAGATTGATAGATAAAGCAGTACCGTTTAATATGGAAGCTGACTCTTTAAACTGTTCGGTTCTTGGTACAGATGCAGTACCTGGAACAATTGAATTTGATTTATTTATTAAAGAAGTTCAAAAAGAAATGACAGTTAAAGCAGGTCAGAAATGTACTGCAGTTAGACGAATCATAGTTCCTGAAATTTTAGTAGAAGATGTTCAAATTGCACTAGGTAAAAGATTATCTAAAACAACCATTGGAAACCCCTCAGTTGATGGTGTAAGAATGGGTTCTCTTGCAGGTGATGAACAAAAAATGGAAGTAAGAGAAAAGGTAAAGAAACTTTCTAAATCTCAAGAAATTGTTTTTGGGAGTCTTGATAATTTTGATGTCGTAGGTGCAGATAAAGATAAAGGTGCTTTCATCTCCCCTATCCTTTTCTTAAATGATGACCCCTTTAACAAAATTGATTGCCATAACATAGAGGCATTTGGACCTGTTTCAACAATAATACCTTATAAAAATATAGAAGAAGCTATAGAATTAGCTAAAATGGGTAAAGGATCTTTGGTATGTTCTATTATAACAAATGACATGAAAATTGCTGAGCAATTTGTTCTTGGTGCAGCATCAATGCATGGAAGAATATTAGTCTTAAACGAAGCTTGTAGTAAAGAAAGTACTGGTCATGGATCTCCTATGCCTCTTCTAACTCATGGAGGTCCAGGAAGAGCAGGAGGCGGAGAAGAAATGGGTGGTATAAGAGGTATAAAACACTATTTACAAAGAACAGCAATACAAGGTCACCCTACAACTATAACAGCTATTACAAAGCAATATCAAGTTGGTGCGAGCCAAAATACAGATGGCCCTCATGTTTTTAGAAAGCATTTCGAAGAAATTAAAATAGGTGATACAGTTATTACAGACAGACATCTGGTAACCTTAGATAATATTGAAGATTTTGCAGAACTTAGTGGAGATAAATTCTATGCTCACATGGATGAAAATGCACTAGAAGGAACAATATTTACAGAAAGAGTTGCACATGGATATTTTATAATGAGTAAGGCAGCAGGACTATTTGTTGATGCTGAAAAAGGTCCAGTCTTATTAAACTATGGTATTGATGAGTGTAGATTTACAAAGCCAGTATATCCAGGAATGAGTGTTGGAGTCAGATTTACAGTTAAAGAAAAGATTAGTCAAGAAAAAAGAGACGAAGAAGATATAGCAAAAGGGATTGTGAAATTCTTAGTTGATGTGTATGATGATGATGGAGAGACTGTCATGATGGCAACTATTTTAACAATGGTTAGAAAATTAAACCAAAAATAAAAAAATGAGCGAATACGTAAAAATAACAACTATAAATGGGATTGGGACTATTGAATTTTATCATCCACAATCAAACTCATTGCCTGCAAATATTCTAGCAAAATTGGCCACAACAATAACTGATGCTGGAAATGATAAAAATATTAAAGTAATAATATTAAAAAGTGCTGGAGAGAGAGCTTTTTGCGCAGGAGCATCATTTGACGAACTAATAGCAATAGATAATCCTGAGCAAGGAAAAAAATTCTTTTTAGGATTTGCGAATGTTATAAATGCAGCTCGAAAATGTCCCAAATTTATTCTTGGGAGGGTGCAAGGAAAAGCAGTTGGAGGGGGAGTTGGTATGGCTGCAGCAACCGACTATTGCTTTGCAACAAAATATTCTTCATCAAAATTATCAGAGTTAGCAATAGGAATAGGCCCTTTCGTTGTTGGTCCTGCCGTAGAGCGAAAAATAGGAACATCTGCCTTTTCTGCAATGACAATAAATGCAACAAAATGGTTTGATGCTAATTGGTCCAGAGAGAAGGGACTATATACAGATGTCTTTGATTCAGTAGAAGAATTAGATGATGAAATAGATAAACTTGCTTCCACCCTATCTAAATCAAATCCAGAGGCCATGGAAAAGTTAAAAAAAGTTATGTGGAATGGTACAGAAGATTGGGATAGGCTTTTAGATAAAAGAGCAGAGAGCAGTGGAATATTAGTGATTTCAGATTTTACTAGTAAAGCAATAGCAAAGTTTAAATCTAAATAATGGGTAAAATGATTAATAAAGATATCTTAAAAAAAAGCTATACACTAATGTGTACTGCTAGAGCATTAAGCGATCTTTACGAAAAAAATAAAGAGATAACATCAAAGTATGTACATGCTACATCAAAAGGTCATGAAACTATTCAAATTGCGGTTGGACTTCAACTTACAAAAAATGATTGGGTAGCACCATATTACAGAGATGATGCAATGCTTCTATCTATTGGAATAACTCCTTATGAACTTATGCTACAACTTCTTTGCAAGAAAGATGATCCATTCTCTGGAGGAAGAACCTATTATTCACATCCTTCATTAAAAAGAGAAGGATTTCCTAAAATCCCACATCAATCTTCTGCAACAGGCATGCAAGGAATACCAACAACTGGAGTTGCAATGGGTATTCAATATAAAGAAAAAGAAGGGCTTTCTAAATATAAAAAAGGAGAAGAACCTGTAACTGTATGTTCTTTTGGAGATGCCTCAATAACTGAAGGAGAAGTAGCTGAAGCATTTCAAATGGCTTCTCTTAAACAGTTACCTATTCTTTATTTAGTACAAGATAATGAGTGGGATATCTCTGCTCACGCTACAGAAACTAGAGCAGTAGATGCAACACATTATGCGAAAGGATTTGGATTAAAAACATACACGATTGATGGAACTAATTTTAATGAATCTTTCAGCTGTATTCATAAAGCTTTCAAAGAAATTAGAGAAAAGAGAACTCCAATTTTGGTACATGCTAAAGTCCCTTTACTTAATCATCATACTTCTGGAGTAAGAATGGAATGGTATCGTGACGATTTAGAGGATGCTAAATCTAGAGACCCACTACCAAAACTTAGATTATTATTATTAGAGAATGGATTTACAAATAGTGAAATAACTGACCTTGAATCTTCAGCAAAGAAAAAAGTTGATTTAGATTATAAAAATGCTCTAAAAGCAGATGATCCTAAACCCGAAGATTTATTTACACATGATTATGCTCCTTCTCCTGTTTTAGAAGAAATTGGTGTTAGATTACCAAAAGAAAATGAAGACACACTAATGGTTGACTCGGCATTATATGCAATAAGAGAGCTCATGTCAGAAAACAAGGAATGTTTACTTTATGGTCAAGACGTTGGAAAACGCTTAGGTGGTGTATTTAGAGAGGCTGCCACATTAGCAGAAACATGTGGAGATAATCGTGTTTTTAACACACCAATTCAAGAAGCATTTATTATTGGAAGTACCGTGGGAATGTCAGCAGTTGGCCTTAAGCCCATAGTAGAAGTGCAATTTGCGGATTACATCTGGCCGGGTCTTAACCAGCTTTTTACAGAAGTTAGTCGATCCAACTATTTATCTAACGGGAAATGGCCTGTAAGTTGTATCATTAGAGTACCTATTGGAGCATACGGCAGTGGTGGGCCATACCACTCATCGTCTGTAGAATCTATTTTAGCTCAAATAAGAGGAATTAAAATAGCCTACCCATCAAACGGAGCAGATTTAAAAGGCTTAATGAAGTCAGCTTATTATGATCCAAATCCAGTTGTAATACTCGAACATAAAGGTCTATACTGGAGTAAGATAAAAGGAACAGAAACAGCTAAAACAATAGAACCATCAAAAGATTACTTAATCCCATTTGGAAAAGCTAATATTGTTTTAGAAACAGATATTAACGAATTAAACACAATATGTGTAATTACATATGGAATGGGAGTGCATTGGGCAATTGGAGCTGCTAAAGATCACATTGGCAAAGTAGAAATCATAGATCTTAGAACTATTAACCCTATTGATGAAACATTAATTTTTGAAAAAGTAAATGTACATGGTAAATGTTTAATTATAACAGAAGAGCCCTTGAATAATTCATTCGCCCAAGCTCTGGGAGGAAGAATTCAAGAAAAATGTTTTAGAAATTTAGATGCACCTGTCGGTACTATTGGAGCTGAAAATTTACCTGCAATTCCATTAAACTCTACTCTTGAAGCTACTATGCTTCCAAATGAAGAGAAAGTAAGTAATAAGATAAATGAAATATTAGGGTTTTAATATTCAATTCTAGCATGATGAATATTTACTAATTTATTTTTAAAAAGTTTTTTAAGTTGAGTAATTTCCTTAAAAGTGATATCTGCATTTTCAAATTGCTCATTTGCAATTTGTTTATTTATTACTGTTTCTATTAATTCATCAATATTTTCTGACGTTGGATTTTTTAAACTTCTTGCAGATGCCTCAGAAGCATCTGCCATCATTAATATTGCTGTTTCTTTTGAAAAAGGTTTGGGACCAGGGTAAGTAAATAGGGTCTCTTCTAAATTTTCTTCCGTAAGATTGTTTATAAATTGCTTGTAAAAATATTCTACTGTGGTAGTTCCATGATGAGTTCTAATAAAATCTATTAATTCATCAGGTAAATTATTTTCTTTTGCTATTTCTATACCGTCTAAGACATGATCAATAATAATTTTTGCACTCTCATCAAATTCAATTTCGTCATGCGGGTTAAATTTGCTGCTTTGATTTTCAATAAAAAATAAAGGGTTTTTAAGCTTACCAATATCATGATAAATTGCACCAGCTCTAATTAAAAGTGCATTTGCACCAATCTCCAAAGCACCCATTTCAGCTAAATTTGCAACTTGTAAAGAATGTTGAAATGTTCCAGGGGCTTCATCCGATAGCCTTCTTAGTAGAGGACTATTAGTATCAGTAAGCTCTAGTAAAGAAACATCAGAAACTAATGAAAATAATTTTTCAAATAAAAATACAATAGGATATGCAAAAATTGTAAGAGCACCACTTATTGTAAATTGAAGTAGTTTAACTGGATCAATTTCATTAAAAGAAGCAGCATGTGTTATTGATAGTGCAATATACACAAGAAGATAAGCTCCCATAATTTTAATAACAGAAGTAAATAATTGTACTCTTGTGTACATTTTAAGAACGGTTAAAATTGAGATAATTCCCGCAATAAATTGTAAAAAGACAAATTCAAATCCATTTGGCATAATAAAACCAAGTATTAGAATTGTAATCAGATGAACAAAGAGTGCAATTCTATTATCAAAGAAAGCTTTAAGAATAATTGGTGATATACAAAATGGAATTAAGTAGATCCAGCTAGGTGCGAAAGACAATACCATTGTAGAACTAAAAACCATCAATAGAATCAAAAATAAAATCATACTAATCTTAGTAGTATTTTCTAATACTGTATTTCTATATTGCTTTAGAAAAAGCCATAGAATCAGAAGTGAAATTCCAACCAAGATGAATTGACCAAATAGCACTAAGAAAAAAGAACTTTTTTTCCAAGTTTTTCCCTCATATTTCTTTTTTAAACTTAATAAGATCTGATATTTTTCAAAATCAATAAGTTCTCCTTTATTAATGATAATTTGACCAGAAACAATTAATCCTCTTTCAGGATTAATATTAGATAAATCATTACTCAACAATTCATCAGAAGAATATTTATCATATAAAATATTCTGTTCTATAGATGACAATAATAGAGGAACAAGGAAATTATACTCATCGTTAGTTAATTTAGAAATTAAATTAATCTTATTTGCAGCTGTACTAACAGTATAAAAATCGTTGACATCTCTTTTTTCAGCAATTAAATTATTTTTAAGAAGAATTCGATCATAGTTTTGATTATCAACGCTACTATTTAGCTGAATAATACCTACTGAATAAATTTCATTTAAAAAATTAAAACCAAAAGATGCTAGATTATTTTTTTTGTTGTTTGCAAGTTTTTTTCTGTTCTTAAATAAATTTTTAAATGTAAATCTTAAGTCTTTCTTTGTCCCTTTATTTTCAGACCATTTTTCTTCAAATTCGTTTATAAAATCTTCAGCTTTAATATCAAAGATATTTTTATTAAAATTATATAAAGAAAGATGCTGTGATTTGACAAT
>NYTT01000079.1 GCA_002683775.1 Flavobacteriales bacterium | reverse complement strand
TTATATTTGTTCCCGCTCCAGTACTTGATTGCTCTACAATCTTTAAAATCGGCTTCTTACCTAGTCCTGTATAATATTCTGTTACTGACGAAATAACACCACCTACTATTAAACCAACAATTGTAGCATAAAAAACTCTCATAGCTGATATTTCAATTAGTCCTTCTCCAAAAAATTCCATTTGCATAGTAGATGGTAACATGTAATTTACTAAAAAGTAAGATGAAATTGCAACTAATATAATTGATGTAATATTTCCTTTGTTTAAAGCACCCATAACTTGATCTTCCTTGGCATCATTATCCTTAATACTAACGAGCATTGTTCCTATCAAAGAAATAATTACCCCAACACCAGCAATTGCCATTGGTAAAAGAATTGGTCCAATTCCCCCAAATGCATCATTAATATTTCCCCCCATATCTTCAATAATATAGTTTCCTAGAACCATAGCAGCTAATACAGTAGCAACGTATGATCCGAATAAATCAGCACCCATACCAGCTACATCACCTACATTATCACCTACATTGTCTGCAATAGTTGCAGGATTTCTTGGGTCATCTTCTGGAATACCAGCCTCAACCTTGCCTACTAAATCAGCTCCTACATCAGCAGCCTTTGTATAAATACCGCCGCCAACTCTAGCAAATAAAGCAATAGACTCAGCTCCTAATGAAAAACCAGCTAAAGTTTCTAAAACAATAGTCATATCATGAGTATTTGTCCATGTTCCTCCCATAAAAATATTGTAGAAAGCGATAAAGAAAGCCGTTAAACCTAAAACAGCTAGACCAGCAACCCCTAATCCCATAACAGTACCACCACCAAAAGATACTTTTAATGCATTAGGTAAAGACGTACGAGCAGCTTGAGTAGTTCTTACATTTGTTTGAGTAGCTATTTTCATACCCATATTTCCAGCAAGTGCTGAAAAAATTGCACCTAATATAAAAGCAATTACAATAAGCCAGTGTGTTGATGGCACAATTGTAGATACGATAAATAACAATATACTTACAACGACTACGAATATAGTTAAGAGTCTGTATTCAGCTTTTAAAAAAGCCAATGCGCCTTCATAAATATGGTCAGAAATTTCTTTCATTTTCCCATTACCTGCATCTTGTTTCAATACCCAAGACTTCTTTATAGTCATATAAATAAGACCTATTGTAGCCAAAATAATTGGTAGATATATCATGTATGATTCCATCTTTGTTTTTTGTTTAGTTGTTAAAATGGGTGCAAAAGTAGTATTTTTATACAAATTTCATAATTATACCGTCTTTTTATAATTTCAGAATATGTATTTTATGTTCTAATAAAGTAGAATATTAATTGCATTTTTTCTAAGTTTGCATCAAACTAATTTAAAATTCAATAAGAATGAATATTGTAGTGTGCATAAGTAGTGTTCCCGATACAACAGCAAAAATTAATTTTGTTGATAATGATAGTAAATTTGATGACAATGGAGTGCAATTTGTTATTAATCCATATGATGAATTTGGACTCACAAAAGCTATATTGCTAAAAGAAAAACACGGCGGTAAAATTATTGCAATAACAGTAGGAGAACAAAAAGTGGAGCCTGTCATTAGAAAGGCACTAGCTATTGGTGCTGATGAAGCAATAAGAATAAATCATACGCCAAAAGATAGTTATACAACGGCATATCACATAGCTGAATACTTAAAAAGTTATTCCTATGATTTAATAATAACAGGTAGAGAATCTATTGATTATAATGGAGGTGCTGTAGGGGGTATAGTTGCAGAATTGCTAAGCCTACCATTCATTAATGCCTGTAATGGACTTAATTTTTCAGATGATATAGTACAAATAACTAGAGAAATAGATGGCGGAAAAGAGAAATTATCAGCTAAAATGCCTTTGATTATTGGTGGTCAAAAAGGTTTGGTACAAGAGTCCGAGCTTAGAATACCTAATATGAGAGGAATTATGCAGGCAAGAACAAAACCACTAAGTATAATAGAACCATCAAATATTGAAAATCTAAGCACTTCTGTTAAATTTAAAAAACCTGCAGAAAAAGGGGCTTGTAAACTTGTTTCGTCTGATAATGTTGGAGAATTAGTATCATTACTGCAAAATGAAGCGAAAGTTATATAAACAAAAAGAAATTAAAAAATGTCAGTATTAATATACACAGAAAGTTGGGATGGAAGTTTTAGGAAAAGTACCTTTGAAGCAATATCATATGCAAACGAGGTATCGAAGTTGTTAGATACAGATCTTGTTGCTATTTCATTTGGCAATGAAAGTAAACAAGAACTAGAAAAACTAGCAAAATACGGAGCAACTAAAATTATAACATCTGACATAATTTATAAAGGTGACAGCGAAGCAACAACAGAATTTATTTCAAAAAATATAAACGATGTAAATGTCATTGTGTTTGCTAATTCATATACCTCAAAGATGATCGCACCTAGACTAGGTGTAAAACTTAAAGCTGGTATTGCTTCTAATGTTATCGCATTACCGACTTCAACTGATCCCATACAAGTACAAAGAAAATCATTCTCAAGTAAGGCAATAGAAAATATTGAAATTCACAGTGATATAGCAATTATAACTTTAGCTCCTAATGCATATGAAATAATTGAAGATTCGAAAAATTGCCAAATAGAAAAAGTTGAATCAGTAAAAAAAGGTAACATTACAATAAATGGGCAAGAAGTTTCTAGCGGTAAAGTCTCATTAGCTGAAGCTGAAATAATAGTATCAGCTGGTAGAGGAATGAAGGGCCCTGAAAACTGGAATCTTATTGAAGAATTAGCTGATGTATTATTTGCAGCGACAGCATGCTCAAAGCCTGTATCTGATATAGGATGGAGACCTCACAGTGAACATGTGGGTCAAACTGGTAAAGCAGTTGCTCCTAACTTATATATTGCTATTGGAATATCTGGGGCAATACAACATTTAGCTGGCGTTAATTCTTCAAAAGTTATGGTTGCTATAAATTCAGATGCTGAAGCGCCATTCTTTAAAGCAGCAGATTATGGAATTGTAGGAGATGCATTTGAAATTGTTCCCAAATTGATTGAAGAAATTAAAAAAATAAAATAATTTGAATTTTGTTCAGTTAGATATTACCGCAATAAAACAAAGTGATTCCCAAAACAATGCATATGTTTTACTTTTGAACGAAGCGGATGGAGAAAGACAATTACCAATTGTTATTGGCTGGTGTGAAGCAAGGTCAATAGCTGTTGCTTTAGAAGATAATGAAAAACTAGATAGACCTCTAACTCATGATTTATTTAAAACCTTAGGCGATAATTTCAATATTGTTGTTGAAAAAATTGTAATACACACATTAATAGAAGGTATTTTTCACTCTTCGTTCTATTGTAAAAATGGAATAACTAATGAAATTGTAGCGATTGACTCAAGAACATCTGATGCAATAGCAATAGCAATAAGATATGGTTGCCCAATATATACATACGAAGATATATTATCTCGAGCTGGAATTATATTAACTAGTGGTTCATCAGATGAAACTGATTACACTGAACTAAACCTAAATGAAGAAGAGGATAAAAGTGCAAATCCGAAAGATCTCAGAAATTTTAATTTGAATAAACTACAAAAAATGCTTTCTATAGCGATTCAAGAAGAAGACTATGAACAAGCATCGGAAATAAGAGATGAAATTAACACTAGAAAAAGCAAATAGATGAAACGAATTTGTTTTATTATTATTTTAACTTTAATTTCTTTAATCACTCCTGCACAAAATTTAGAAGGCAAGTGGTTTTTCGAAAGTATTCGTTTAGAAAATGACTCTACAAACAAAGATTTAAAACCTATTTCTAAAAAAGACTTCCTTTTTATTGGAACTAACGGCACATTTGAGTACGAAATTTCCAAAAGCAGCTTATTTGCATCTGGTAAATGGAGTTTAGATGACAATATACTTGTTTTCAATTATAATCAACCCTCAGATACATCTAGAGAATATAAAATTACCTTTATCAGCAATCAATTACTTTTAAATGAAAGTGGAGTTAATTATAAATTTCAGAAAGGAATTATTAATTCTGAATTAGAAAAATCAGAATTCAAATTCAAGAACTTAGGTAGAGGGTTACTAGGCCTAATCACATTAATATTGATTGCTTTCTTGTTTTCTAAAAATCGTAAAAATATTGATTGGCACTTAGTATGGAAAGGCTTATTGATACAAATAGTATTTGCTATATTAATTTTAAAGGTTCCAATTATTCAGAGTGGTTTTGAGTGGCTTAGTTCAGTTTTTGTTACTATACTTGGATTTACACGAGAGGGTTCTATATTTTTATTTGGAGATATTATTAGTAATACCGACTCATTTGGATTTATTTTCGCCTTCCAAGTTTTACCTACAATTATTTTCTTTTCCGCTCTAACATCTTTACTTTTTTATTTTGGTTTATTACAGAAGTTAGTTTATGTATTTGCTGTTTTTATGAAAAAAATCATGAACTTATCAGGATCTGAAAGCTTAGCTGCAGCCGGAAATATATTTTTAGGCCAGACAGAATCACCCCTATTAATTAAACCTTATATTGATAAAATGACTATGTCTGAACTTCTCTGTCTTATGTCAGGAGGAATGGCAACAATAGCTGGCGGCGTATTAGCTGCATATATTGGTTTTTTAGGAGGAAATGACCCTATACAACAACTTTTCTTTGCAAAACATTTATTAGCAGCTTCGGTAATGTCTGCCCCTGCTGCTGTTGTAGCATCTAAAATATTACTTCCTGAAAAAGAAGAGGTAAATCAAACTATGGAAATCTCGGATGAACAAATTGGAGCAAATGCTTTGGAAGCTATCAGTATTGGAACAACTCAAGGCATAAAGTTAGCGGTAAATGTTGGAGCAATGCTACTAGTGTTTATTGCTTTTATTACTATGGTAAATTACTTTCTTAAGGATTATTTCGGAGACTTTACAGGATTAAATAACTGGGTAAGTTCTATAACAAATGGTCAATATGACGGTCTGACGCTAGAGTTTTTACTTGGATACACATTAGCACCAATTACTTGGATTATGGGTGTTTGTAAGCAAGATATGGTTTTAGTTGGTCAACTTCTAGGAGAAAAAACCATACTAAATGAATTTGTAGCATATGTATCCTTAGGCGAGATGAAGGCAAGCGGCAAATTCTTTGAAGAAAAATCAATAATTATTGCAACTTATATTTTATGTGGATTCGCTAACTTTGCTTCTATAGGGATTCAAATTGGAGGTATAGGTGCCTTGGCGCCAAAAAGAAGAACAGATTTATCAAAACTAGGAATTCTTGCTCTTATTGCCGGCACGCTCGCTTGTCTTTTTACAGCGGTAATTGTAGGAATGATTTTATAAAAAACTAATGAAAAAAATAAAACTGAAAGTTGTGCTTTTTTTAATTTTAATGAGCCCTTTATTAGTATACAGCCAAATGAACTTAAAAGTATATATTCCTGATGATAATTTTGAAAATTATCTAGAAAATCTAGGAATGGGCGATGGCATTCAACAAAATGATAGTGTTTATTATCTTAGTATAGAAATGGTAATTTCACTTGATCTAAATAACCTAAATATTTCAGATTTAACAGGTATTGAGAACTTTCCTGTTCTAATCAATTTAAATTGCAACAATAATCAACTTACATCCTTAGACCTAAGCCAAAATATATTTTTAGAAAACCTTGAATGTTCATTTAATCAAATTACTTCATTAGATCTAAGTAATAATACTGAACTTACAAACATTTACGTAGATGACAATCAACTATCATATTTGGATTTAAGAAATGGTTTTAATACAAATATTGTAGATTTCTATGCTTCTTATAATCCTTCGCTTTCTTGTATTAATGTAGACAATATTATGTGGTCAACTAATAATTGGCTCGTAGCCAATTATCAAATTGATTCTCAACACTATTTTGATACAAATTGTACACCAACTAATATAACAGAAAATAATTTAACTAATAAAAAACTAATTTATGTTTCTGAAATCTTAGGAAAAAAAACAACCAACAAAAATAATCAATTACTCTTATACATTTACAATGATGAGAGTACGGAAAAGAAAATAATCATACATTAAATGCAACAATATTTAAACTTAATGGAACGCGTAATGACGCAAGGAACGCTAAAAGCGGACCGAACTGGTACAGGAACAAAAAGTGTATTTGGTCATCAAATGAGATTTGACTTATCTGAAGGATTTCCCTGCGTTACTACTAAAAAGTTACATTTAAAATCTATCATTCATGAATTACTCTGGTTTTTAAAAGGAGATACTAATATAAAGTACCTTAGAGATAATGGAGTAAGAATTTGGGATGAATGGGCAGATAAAAATGGCGAATTAGGTCATGTTTATGGATATCAGTGGAGAAATTGGCCTGCCCCAGATGGGAAACACATTGATCAAATTAAACAAGTAATAGACACATTGAAAAACAACCCTGACAGCAGAAGAATTATTGTAAGTGCTTGGAATGTTGGAGAGATTGAACAGATGGCTTTACCCCCATGTCACGCATTCTTTCAATTTTATGTTGCAGATGGAAAACTTTCATGTCAACTATATCAAAGAAGCGCTGATATATTTCTAGGCGTTCCATTTAATATTGCGTCATATGCTTTGCTTACTATGATGGTTGCTCAAGTCTGTAATTTAAAATTAGGAGAATTTATACACACCTTAGGTGATGCACATATTTATACAAATCATTTTGAGCAAACAGAATTACAATTAAGTAGAGATTGTAAAAAATTACCAAAAATGAAAATCAATCCAGAAATTGATAATATTTTTAATTTCTCAATTACAGATTTTGAATTAGTAGACTATGATTTTCATCCTCATATCAAAGGAAAAGTAGCAATTTAATGGCAAAAATAATAGTATTAGGAGCAGGATTAGTAGGAGGCGTCATGGCCAAAGACTTAGCAAAAAAACATAAAGTTACTTCAGTAGATATTTCTCAAAAAAATTTAAATAAACTAGATGGAATTGAAAAAATATGTGCAGATATATCTAATACAAAAATCTTACAAGATTTAATAAAAGAGTTTGATTTAGTTATTGGTGCCGTACCAGGATTCATGGGCTATAAGATGATGAAGGATGTTATTAAGGCAGGCAAAAATATTGTTGACATATCTTTTTATCCAGAAGATCCATTTCAATTAGATAAACTTGCTAAAGATAATAATGTTATAGCAGTTATGGATTGTGGAGTTGCTCCTGGAATGGGTAATATAATTTTTGGTTATCACGATCTTAATATGCAAATTACTGATTATGAATGTCTAGTTGGTGGACTTCCAGAAAGAAGAGAATGGCCCTATGAATATCAAGCAGTATTTTCTCCCATAGATGTAATTGAAGAATATATTAGACCTGCAAGATATGTGCAAAATAATCAAATCATCATAAAAGAAGCCTTATCAGATGCAGAATTAATTGCATTTGACGAAATTGGCACTCTTGAAAGTTGGAATTCCGATGGATTGAGAAGTTTAATAAAAACAATGACTCATGTTCCAAATATGATAGAAAAGACTTTACGTTATCCAGGATGTATTGAATATCTTAAAGTTTTACGTTCTAGTGGTTTTTTCTCTTATAAAGAAATTGAAGTCAACGGAAATAAAATCAGGCCAATTGATATGACAGCTAAATTATTATTTCCTAAATGGAAAATGGAAAATGGAGATAAAGACTTTACAATAATGAGAATTATTATTAAAG
>NYTT01000078.1 GCA_002683775.1 Flavobacteriales bacterium | reverse complement strand
CGCCATTAAAGATATAATGAATGATAATATTATCTCTGTTCATTGTTTAGAAAATAATGAGAATGTTGCAAATATGATGCAGAAATACAATCTGGTAACTATCCCAGTAATTAACAATATTGGAAAGCTAATTGGCAGAATAACATTTGATGATATCATGGATGTTGCTAAAGAAGAGGCTGAAAAAGATTACCAATTAGCTAGTGGTATCTCTGAAGATGTCGAAAGTAGTGATACTATTTTGACGCTAACCAAAGCGCGGTTACCATGGCTATTAATTGGAATGTTTGGAGGAATTTTAGGTGCAGGAATAATTGGGTTATTTGATCTTAGGCAAAATTTCGAGTTAGCATTTTTTATCCCACTTATTGCAGCAATGGGAGGAAATGTAGGTGTTCAATCTGCTGCAATTGTTGTTCAAGGTTTAGCAAATGAGTCTTTGAAAATGGAAAATATTTTTCAAAAATTGTTAAAAGAACTTTTTGTAGGCCTTCTAAACGGTATAATTTGCTCGGTCATTATATTAGGATCTTCATTAGTTCTTGGATATGGAATTTTACTTAGTGCAACAGTCAGCATTTCATTATTAGCTGTAATAGTATTTGCTGCTATTTTTGGAACACTTATACCATTAACTTTAGAAAAATACAATATCGATCCCGCTTTAGCTACTGGTCCTTTTATTACAACAATTAATGATGTCTTAGGATTATTTATATATTTCTACATCGGACAAGCAATCTTGTAAAATGAAAATTCTTTTTATTGATATCGTTCATCCTCTTTTAAAAAAAGAGCTAGAAAAAAATAATCATGAATGTGAAACGGCATTTGATTTGAGTAAGTTGCAAATCGAAACCATAATTGAAAAATATAATGGAATTATTATAAGAAGTAAATTTATCATAGACGAGAATTTTATTAAAAAAGCAAAAAATCTTAAATTTATTGCTAGAGCAGGAAGTGGATTAGAAAATATAGACGTAGACTTCGCAAAAAAACAAAGAATAAAATGCTACAACGCTTCTGAAGGTAATAGACAAGCTGTAGCTGAACATGCATTGGGTATGATTTTATCACTATTTAACAATCTACGACAGGCAGATACTGAGATTAGATCTGGATATTGGAACAGAGAATCAAATCGTGGAACTGAACTATCAGGGAAAACTGTAGCAATTATTGGCTATGGCAACAATGGTTCTGCATTTTCCAGACTAATAGAGGGATTTGGAGTTAATATTCTCACTTATGATAAATATCTTGTTGATTATCCTTTTGAATCTAGTATGAAATATATTTTTGATAATGCTGATATTCTAAGCATACATACCCCTTTAACAAAGGAAACATCACATTTGATCAATAATAAGTATATAAATAATTTTAAAAAAAACATCTACCTAATAAATACTGCTAGAGGAAAGTGTGTAAATACAGAACATCTGGTAAAATCATTAAAAAGCGGTAAAATTCAAGGAGCATGTTTAGACGTATTAGAATATGAAAATATCTCTTTTGAAAACCTGAAAAAAAATCGTAAAGAAAAAAATCTACAATATCTAACGAATTGCTCAAAAGTAATACTTAGTCCTCATATCGCAGGCTGGACGCATGAGAGTAATATAAAAATCGCTAAAATATTATTTCAGAAAATTTCTAATGATTTTTCTTGATAAGGTCTGATATGTCATTTCGCATGTCATGCATATGATGCATAGCAGAATCAAGTGAATCTAAAACTGATTTTTTAATATCATTAAAAGTATTATCAACTGAATTAAACATTTCTAGATAATAATTAATACCGTTATTTAAATTGTCAGCAAAATTAGTTAGTTTTTTTTCAGATGCCCTACCCCAACTTAGTTTATTTTCTTCTATTTTCTCAGAAAGCAGTTTTAAATACATTGACAATTCATTAACAAACATGTTTGGACGATCAAATCTTACAATCCCTTTTGCATCATTATAAATATGATGTGCCATTTCAGATAAAGTTAACTCTTTTGAAAAATAAGCCATATTTGGCCCTGGACAGATTGACACCCCTTTACTTTCTCTTGTATTAACATCATAATTAATAACTGCTGTAGCAGCAAGCCCCATACATAAACATGCTTTGTCAGTAATGTCTTCAGAAACACCTAATTCTTCAATTTTATTCTTCTGAAACAATCTTGATGCTGTACAGACTCCTTCAGTACCATATTCATTACTTAAAGCTAAAAACTTTCTAGGACAAGGACTTCCAGGTCTTCCTTCTTTAATCTTTTCAAATTTTTCTATGTCTTTAGTTGAGTTTTTCAAAGTGTTAAATGGGACACCTAGTGGAGATATATTACTTAGATACAAATCTTTTTCTTTGGCCTCTTGTAACTGTTTTCTAGTTTTACTATCAACAGTTGTTGCTTCAGGAACAAGAAGAAAAGGTGTCCCCCATCCAACAACATCTAAATTATAATGATCTATTAAAAAATTATGTTCTTCAGAAGTTGCAACACCACCTTGAGCAGTTATCTTAACTAAAAGTTGGTTATCAGGAACTACTTTACCTGCAGTCTGTAAAGCAGATTTGCAAACTGCATATGTTTCGTCAATTAACTCTTGTCTCTTATCACGAAACTCAGCTAAAATTGGCCCCATTAAATATCCATCAGTCGCAAAAGCATGGCCGCCACAATTTAAACCTGATTCAATACGATACTCAGACACCCATAGCCCTTTTTTTGCTAAAAACTTACCTTGAATAACAGCAGAACGAAAATCGGATACTTTTAAAATTATTTTTTTCTTAATATAGCCATTCTTAAGTGGAAAAAAATCGTTGAAATTGGAGATGTAACCGTATAATCTTGGATTCATACCTGCAGAAAAAATAACTGAAGAAGCTAAATTTGATCTTGCATAACCTCTTAATCCAGCATGCGCATCATTAAATTCAGAAGGTAATTTATCCTTTTTAAAATAATTGACTTTATCAACCTTAGTCATAATATTTACATCAATACTGCCCATAGAAAGATTATCCTTTAGCCATTTTGATAAATCCTCAAAACTAAAAGATTCACTTATAATTTTATTAAATTCCATCTTCACTTCGCTACGTTCTGGTAGCATTGAGAAATATTTCTTAATATCCTCAAATTTTTCTTTTGTGGTGAAAACAAACTCATCATATTTTTTGCAAACAATTTCATTCACTAAATTTAGATATGAGGTGATACGATCAGCTCTATAATCTTTAGTATTATTATTTATTTCAGAGTAATAAATATTATATAATTCACTGTAGTACTTCCTAAGTCTTTCTAACAGAACATCATCAGCTAATGCAATAACAGTGTTGATACCATAATGAGCTACCTTCAAGGGTGAATCAGCAGTGAATGCAGTTCCCATGACTGGAATAAAAAAAGTGTGTTGAGAATTCATTTTAATTTTATAATCTGCAAATATAATTAAAAAAGAGGCATGAAGATACTAGCAATTAATTAACTTAATTCACAACTAGAAAGAAAATTTCTTTTTAAAATATTCGTAACACCAAACTGTAGTAAGTAATATTTCGAACGAATAAATAGTATCTTCAACAGGAATATTCAAAATTCTTAGCCCAATAATCTCAGCTTCGTTATATATTACAGCTGCTTGATTTGTAAAACTACCTGTTAATAATCCATTGATAAGAAGAAATGGAATTAATGATACAGCGTACATAAATAAAAAATCACTCCACCATATAGGCTTAATAGTATTAATAATAATTAAACTTAAACCTAGTATGCCAAAATAGACAGATGTATAGATGTGATCATAAAAATATAAAGCAAGTAGCATTAATGTAACACCAAAAAAAAATGTTATTCTAAAGATTTCTTTAGAAGGCTTTGGAATTGTAAAAAAATACCTTAAAACCTGATAAATAAATATGCAAGAAAATGGAATTATCATAAAAAATAACCACTCTTCTATTGGAAGGTTAAAGATAAAAATCCCATAAATTAATTCATTATTAAATTCCCATATTCCAATTTTAGTAAAAAGAATGTCGATTGGAATATGTATTAACATCATTACAAAAAGTGAAGGCAATAAATATATCCATGATCTGTAAAATTTTAATCTTCTTTCAAAAGATTGAACCAATGGATATATTGCAGTAACAAATAATACAATAAAATAAAAATATTTATCTTCAAAAAAGCCCATGATTAATATACTGAATAAGAAAAAATATGATTTGAGAAATAAGTAAAGCAAAACAAAGCTGTAATTTTAATTCAACTTTTGATCTAATAAGAAATAATTGAATTAAAAATGAGACAAAAAACCATCCAATATAGTTTTGTAAAGGTATCTGATTACCACTCCAGTACCAAAAATCAAGCAGTCCAGAAAGAGGTTCAATTATAAAATCTGTCAAAACCATTAGAATTGATGCAATTAAAGCAACTAAAAAATTATTTCTAACGAAAAATGAACTAATTCCAAAGCATGCTAATGAGAGATTAATCCAGTTAACTCCAATAATTAATGGTGTTTGGAAAATTTTAAGACCAAGGGCATTGCCATATGAATAATCTCCAAAAATAAATTTATAATGAACACCTATTAATTCAACTAAAAATCCAAATAAAAAGATTAAAGTCAGAGTGAATATAAAACTTTTCTTTCTGTAACCATTAGCCCAGTAAAATAATACTAAAAGAATTAAAAGATTAATAGGTGAAAGAAATAGAATTAAGTTTTCAATTTCATCAAAAAACAAACCAAATGAGCCGATAATGTTTAGAAAAAACATTAAAAATATTGCTATTTTGACTTTATTTTCTTTCACAATCTGATTTTATTAACTCTTCAACAATTTTCGCTGATGAGAGAACTAGTGGAATTCCACCACCCGGATGCACACTCCCACCGCAAAAATACAAACCTTTTATGTCTTTAGAAAAATTTGGATGACGAAAAAAAGCTGACTTTTTAGTATTCGAAGATGTTCCATATAAAGCTCCCTTAAAAGAATGAGATTCAATTTCTATACTTCTTGGATCTACAACACTCTCACAAATAATATAATCCTCAACACTAGTTTTCAAAACTCTGTTAATTTTATTAATAATTTGTATTCTGGTTTGTTTAATTATTTTGTCCCAGTCTTGACTATTGTCATGTGGAACATTAATCATAACAAACCAATTTTCAGAATCTTTTGGAGCGTCAGATTTTATTTTTTTTGAAGTAACATTAATATAAATAGTAGGGTCTGAATAAATCTTCTTTCCTTCTTTGATAAAATCAAATTCAGATTTATAATCTTTAGAGAAAAGTATATTATGGATTTGTAGTTGATTAAAAATTTTATTAACTCCCCAATAAAAAATTATTGCAGATGATGATCTTTCTTGATTATTTCTGTAGCGAACATTGAATTCTTTAGACAATAATTTATTGTACACATAATGTATATCTGTATTACACACAACAATATCTGAAGCTATTACTTTATTGCCAACGATAATACCTTCAACTTTTCCATTACCAACTTTTATTTTATCAACTTCTGAATTAAAATAGAACTTAACACCAATTTCTTTAGCTAGTTTATAAATTGCTTTTGCTATAGAACTCATCCCTTTGTCGGCAAAAAAGGCGCCATCTTTAAACTCGAGTGCAGTAATACTGTTTAATACTGCTGGAGCTTGATATGGATTTGAGCCGTTATATGTTGCGTATCTATTAAAAATTTGAACAATTTTTGGATTAGAAAACGTATTACTATTAACAGTATGCATTGAAGAAAATAGATTAAGCCATGGGATCTTTAAAGCAGAAAGTATAACTCTAAATGAAAGATACGTTTTAAGCTTGTGAAGAGATTTTTCTAGAAATAGATAATTTGTTGAGTTAAAAATAAACTCATTTCTTCTTAAAAACCTAAGGGTTTTATTTCTAGGTACATTTTCTTTTTTATGTAACTCATTTGCAAATTGCTTCGGATTTGCATATCCCTTTATAACATTACCATCTTCAAAAAAATATCTGCAGTTCTCATTCATTTTTGAGTAACTAATATAATCAGCAGGATTTTTACCAGCAATATAGAAAAGTTCATCTATTTTCTCAGGCATAGTAAGTAAGGAAGGTCCTTTATCAAAACGAAAGCCATTGACAGAAAACTCTACTGCTTTACCTCCAGGTTGATTGTTAGAATCAAAAACTTTAACATCAAATCCATTTACAGCTAATCTAACAGCTATAGCTAGACCTCCAATTCCTGATCCTATTACAGATACTTTTCTTTTATTTTTTTTCAAAAAAACTATAAATTAATTTTTAACAACAAGTTGAAGCGTATGTCTTGATCTTTGTTCTAATAAGATCTGTTTATTATTTAAAAACTCATCATTGTAATCATTGTTATAATGTCTGATTGTGTAAAGAATTAATTCCTCATTGAAATAGACTTGGAATTCTTCTTGAAGAGTTGCAATCAAAGAAGGTACCTTATACTTATCATTATCAACACATATTGATAATGAAATTGCAGAATTTTGCATCATGTTTAAACGAACTGAATACTTTGCTAGCAAATTAAATATCTTACTAATATGCTTCTCAACTATAAATGAAAGATTTAAATCAGAAATAGAAATTAAGATCTGATTTTCCTTTATAATATATGAGCAAGAATCTTGATTTTCTGTTTTAAAAGAACCAATCTTAGATCCTGTTAAGAGTGGGGTTAAAAAAGATTTTATCTGAAGAGGAATTAATTTATGCTTAAGAGGCTGTATAGTTTTTGGGTGAATAACTTTGGCGCCATAATATGCTAATTCAATAGCTTCATCATAGGAGATGTTTTTTAGTAGCTTTGTGTTTTTAAAATATTTTGGGTCAGCGTTCATCATACCTGGAACATCTTTCCAAATAATAACTTCTGCAGCATCTATAGATGAAGCAATAATTGAAGCTGTAAAATCACTTCCTTCTCGACCAAGTGTAGTTGTAAAATTTTCAGATGTACAACCGATGAAGCCTTGAGTAATAAAAGTCTTATCTTTTATTCTTGATCTTATAGCCAAAGAAGTCTCCGACCAATCTATTCTAGCATTCCTATGAATATTGTTTGTTTTAATCAAATCTCTTACATCAATTAAAGTATTCATGAAGCCAATTTTATTTAAATAAGCACTCATTATTGCAGTTGAAAGAAATTCTCCAATGGATACAATCTGATCATAATTATATGCGTAATTTTGATGAGGATCTTCCTCTAAAACCCACTCTATCTCAACGAATAAATTATTTATTGAGTTAAAAACAGCATGGTTTTGCTGAAAAAGATTGTTAAGAATATTATTATGAAATTCTTTGACTTTATCTAACTCTTTAAATGGGTCCTTACTTTTTTGAAAATAGCATTCAACCACATTTTCAAGCATATTTGTCACCTTCCCCATAGCAGAAAAAACAATCACAGTATTTTTTGACAAATAATTTGTTAAAATATTACCTACATTTTTAATGCTCTTTACATCTTTTATTGAAGCACCACCAAATTTTAATACTGAATACATTTAATTGTAAAATACATTCACAAAGTAAAGATTATTTTTCCATGATATACTTTAATTTTTTAGATATTTGCATATTAAAATAAACTAATGAAAATTGGAATATTGACTTCAGGAGGGCTAGCTCCATGCTTGTCAGCATCTTTAGGAAGATTAATCGAAAACTATTTATCAGAAGATCCAAATACACAAATAATTGGATACCTAAATGGATACAAAGGTTTACTGTTAGGCAAATCTATTTGCTTTCCAAAATC
The DNA here is from genome assembly GCA_002683775.1 of Flavobacteriales bacterium. Classification (GTDB taxonomy): domain Bacteria; phylum Bacteroidota; class Bacteroidia; order Flavobacteriales; family BACL11. Next base: position 15,929 of record NYTT01000078.1, on the reverse strand, counting down.
GATACTAAAAAATATAAATAAATTTTATCAATTTGGAGGCTCTCCTATTGGTAACAGTAGGATAAAATTAACTAATCTGAAAGATTGTTTAAATCAAGGCTTAATAAAAGAAGGCGAACATCCATTAAAAATAGCCGCTGATCAATTAGTTACGGATGGGGTGACAATTTTGCACACAATTGGAGGTGATGACACAAATACTACTGCAGCAGATTTATCAAGATTTCTTAAAAAAAACAACTACGAACTTACAGTAGTAGGATTACCAAAGACAATTGATAATGATGTGTTTCCAATAGCTCAATCATTGGGTGCAGATACGGCTGCAGAACAAGGGGCTTTATTTTTTGAGAATATTGTTAATGAAAATACAACATCAAACAGGCAACTAATTATACATGAAATTATGGGAAGAAATTGTGGCTGGCTAACAGCTGCAACAGCTTACAAATACAGAGAAAGGCTAAAAAAGAAACATTTTATTGATGAAATTAAACTCTTTAAGGGAAAATGGGATATTCATTCAATTTTTATTCCTGAAAATAAGATTAAATTTGAAAAAGAATGTTCTCGATTAAAGAAAATAATGGATAAATATGATTGTGTAAATATATTTTTATCTGAAGGAGCTGGGTATGACTTAATAATTAACGAAGCCAAAGATAGTAAGAAAAATATATTATATGATGCATTTGGTCACGTTAGACTTGACGATTTGAATGCTGGAAAATGGTTTGCAAAAAAATTTGGAGAGAAATTAAATGCAAACAAAATACTAATTCAAAAAAGCGGTTACTTTTCAAGATCAGCTAAAGCTAACGAGAATGATTTGAAATTGATTTTTTCCTTTTGTGATTATGCTGTGAAAAGTGCTAAAAATAACATAAGTGGTGTTATTGGAGTAGATGAAGATAATAATAAACTTTCGTGTATAGATTTTAATAGAATTAATGGGGGGAAACCTTTTGACACATCAGTCGATTGGTTTAAAAATATGATAAAAGAAATTAATAAAATATAATTGCCTCTAGAAGCTCCTATACTATCTCACTTTGGCATACCAAAACAATCTAATGCAATAAAAAAAGCGTTAGAAAATCAAGGAGTTAAAATACAAGTATCAGGTTTAATAGGATCCTCTTTTGCAACTACTGCAAGTGGAGTCGTTATAGATAGTAGTACTCCACATTTGTTTATTTTAAGCAATAAGGAGGATGCTTTCTACTTCACAAATGATATAGAAAGGTTACTTAACTATAAGGTCTTTTTTTTTCCTGCATCATACAGAAGAGCATATCAAATTGAAGAAACTGATAATGCAAATATTCTACTAAGGATTGAAGTATTAAACAAACTTATTCAAAAAAGAAATCCTATAATAATTACTTATCCGGAAGCGTTATCTGAAAAGGTAGTAAGCAGAAAAGAGTTGAAAAAAAATTCTATTACATTAAAGATCTCTGACCAGATTGAAATTGAGATATTAGAACAAATGATATTAAATCTAAATTTTAAGAAAGTTGATTTTGTCATTGAACCTGGACAATTCTCAATTAGAGGTGGCATTATAGACGTATACTCTTTTGCAGATGAATTGCCATTCAGATTAGAATTTTTTGACACAACTATTGAAAGCATAAGAACATTTGATATAAATTCACAACTATCTGTTAAAACATCAAATAAAATAACTATAATTCCTAACACTGAAGCAAAAAAAAGTATTGATTATCAGGTTAGCATCTTAGAATATTTACCAAAAAGCACAACTGTTTGGACAAAGGATATTAATTATACAAAAGACATACTTAATGACTATTTCAATAAAGTAAGTAAAGAATATGAAAAAAAAATAGAAGACAATATAACCCAACATCTTTTACCAGAAAATATTTTTACTAATGGATTTGAATTTACAAGTCAGTTAAATAAATTTTCAATTATTGAGGTAAATAATAAAAGTTATTTTAAAACTGCTAAAGTTATAAATACAAATACATCATCTTTAACAAGAATTAACAAACAATTTGATCTACTTAGAGAAGATTTTATAAAAAATAATAATGAAGGCATTGAAAACATAATACTCTGTTCATCAGAAGAACAGGAAGAAAGATTCACATCTATCTTTAATAATTCAGATCAAAGTTTCACGTATAAATGCATTTTATTCTCTTTAAAGGAAGGTTTTATTGATTATACCAATAAGCAGGCTATATACACTGATCATGAGATCTTTAATAGGTATCATAAATTTAGTCCTAAAACTAAATTTACTGACTCACAGGCAATATCAATCAAACAACTTACCTCACTAACAATTGGTGATTTTGTCACTCATATTGATCATGGTATTGGAAAATTTGAGGGCCTACATAAGATTGATAATCACGGAAAATCTCAAGAAGTAATAAAGCTTACCTATAAGGAAGGAGATATTTTATACATTAGTATTCACTCCCTACATAAAATCTCTAAGTTTTCAGCAAAAGAAGGATTAGAGCCAAAAATAAATCAATTAGGCTCTCCTATTTGGAAAAAAAATAAAGAAAAAACTAAAGTAAAAGTAAAACAGATTGCTTTTGATTTGATTCAACTTTATGCAAAACGAAGATTAAAAAAAGGATTTGCCTTTACTCCAGACACCTATTTACAATATGAACTAGAATCTTCTTTTATTTTTGAAGACACCCCAGATCAAACTAAAGCTACATCTGATATTAAAAAAGATATGGAAAAGGAAATTCCTATGGATCGATTAATATGTGGAGATGTAGGTTTTGGGAAAACCGAGGTTGCTATTCGCGCTGCCTTCAAAGCTGTATCAGACAGCAAACAAGTTGCGATACTTGTACCGACAACAATTCTAGCATTACAACATTATAAAACATTCAAAAGACGGTTAAAAAATTTCCCTTGTCAAATTGATTACATAAATAGATTTAAATCAAAAAAGGATCAGAAAATAACACTTGAAAAAGTAGCAAGTGGAAATATCGATATTCTAATTGGGACACATAGAATTGTAGGTAAAGATGTCAAATTCCTTGATTTAGGTCTCATGATTATAGATGAAGAGCAGAAATTTGGAGTGAATATTAAAGATAAACTAAAGCTTTTTAAAGAGAATATAGATACACTAACATTAAGTGCAACTCCTATCCCAAGAACATTACAATTTTCGTTATTAGGAGCAAGAGATTTATCAATTATTAATACTCCTCCCCCAAACAGACAAACAGTTGAAACTACAATAATGGGGATGTCTCAGGAAAAGATACGTGATATCATAAGTTATGAAATGGCTAGAAGTGGTCAAGTTTTTTTTGTTCATAACAGAGTCGATAACATCAAAGATGTTTCGGGATTAATTCAAAGACTTTGTCCTGATGCTAAAGTTAGAATAGGTCATGGCCAAATGGAAGGGAAAAAACTTGAGGAGTTGATGATTGAATTTATGGAAGGAGATTTTGACGTCTTAGTTTCTACAACAATTATTGAAAATGGAGTTGATATTGCAAATGCTAATACAATTATTATTAACAATGCACAAAATTTTGGTCTAAGTGATCTGCATCAAATGAGAGGTAGGGTTGGAAGAAGTAATAAAAAAGCTTTCTGCTACTTAATTAGTCCTCCAACTCATCAATTATCTGAAAAAAGTCGAAAAAGGCTGATTGCTTTAGAGCAATTCTCAAATTTAGGTAGTGGATTTAAAATTGCAATGAGAGATCTTGATATAAGAGGTGCCGGAGATCTTTTAGGTGCAGATCAATCTGGCTTTATAAATGATATTGGATTTGAAACATACCAAAAGATTCTAAATGAAGCAATAGAAGAACTGAAAAGAGAAAAATTTCAAGATTTATTTAATGAGCAAAAAGAACAATTTTTTACTAAAGAATGTGTTTTAGACACAGATTTAGAAATCCTAATTCCAGATAGTTATGTAAGTAATGTTAGTGAAAGATTAAATTTATATAAAGAACTAAATAACCTTAAAAGTGAAGAGGAAATTACAAGTTTTAAGATAAGATTAAAAGATAGGTTTGGAGATATTCCACTGGCAATTAATAATATTTGTGATGCTTTAAGACTAAGATGGTTAGCAAAAAAGATTGGATTTGAGCGAATTTTACTAAAAAACAATCAAATGCGAGCTTATTTCACAGACCACGATAATGAGGAATATTATACATCTGAAGCATTTAAACTAGTTCTAGAATATTTGAAAAAAAATTTCAACAATTGTGAGATGAATGAAAAAAAACAAAAACTTTCATTAGTTGTTATAAATATTTATAACATTGAAGATGCACTCAAAATCTGTCAATCAATTTTAAAAATATCATTTAATCAACAATAGAAACAACTTATTAACAATCTTTTTTTTTGATATCTTTTCATTTCATATTGACCTAAGATTTAAGTAAAATTGCAGATAGTCTTAAGAAAGAAAAATGCAAAACAATAGAAAAATAAAAAACGCTCTTATATCAGTATTTCATAAAGATGGCTTAGCTCCAATTGTAAAGAAACTTAACGAATTAAACATAAATATTTATTCAACCGGAGGTACAGAGGAATACATCAAAAAACAGAATATTGATGTAAATCGAGTAGAAGACCTAACATCCTATCCATCAATACTAGCTGGAAGGGTTAAGACGTTACATCCTAACGTATTTGGGGGGATTCTTTCCAGAAGAGATGAGAAATCTGATAAAGAACAATTAGATGAATATCAAATACCAGAGTTTGATTTAGTTATTGTTGATCTTTATCCATTTGAAAAAACAATTAAATCAAATGCTTCAGAGCAAGAGATTATTGAGAAAATAGATATTGGAGGGATATCTCTGATTAGAGCAGCCGCCAAAAACTATAAAGACGTTCTAGTTGTTTCTGAGTTAAGTCAATATAAAGAAACATTAGACATACTAAACACAAATCAAGGAAATACAAACTTAGAACACAGAAAAAGATTTGCTATAAATGCGTTCAATGTGACATCTCACTACGACTGCGCAATTTTCAATTACTTTAATAAAGGAGAAGAAAAAGTATTTAAACATAGTATTCTAGAACAAAAAACTTTAAGATATGGAGAAAATCCTCATCAACAAGGCTCATTTTTTGGAAATCTTGATAATATGTTTACCAAACTAAATGGAAAAGAATTATCGTATAATAATATTTTAGATATAGATGCTGCAGTAAATCTTATTTCTGAATTTAATGAAACAACTTTCGCGGTTTTAAAGCATAATAATGCATGTGGTGTTGCAAGTCGAGTAAAATTAGTTGATGCTTGGAAGGATGCATTGGCAGGCGACCCAACATCTGCCTTTGGTGGAGTATTAGTAACTAATAAAGAAATTGATTTTGAAACTGCAAGTGAGATAAATAAATTATTCTACGAAGTTTTGATTGCTCCATCCTTTAGCAATGAAGCTTTAAATCTATTAAGTAAAAAGAAAAAAAGAGTTCTGCTTAAACAAAAAAACATTAGTTTACCAAAAGTACAGTTTCGAACTGTCTTAGATGGCATCTTGTTTCAAGAAAAAGATTTAAAAACAGACCTTAAGTCTGATATGAGAACAGTAACACAGACAAAACCCGACAACAATCAATTAACTGATCTTGTATTTGCATCTAAAATATGTAAACACACAAAGTCTAACACTATCGTGTTCGTAAAAAATAAGCAACTGCTTGCAAGCGGAGTTGGCCAAACTTCTAGAGTAGATGCGCTAAAACAAGCTGTTGTTAAGGCTAAATCATTTGGACTTAATTTGGAAAATAGTGTTATGGCATCTGACGCTTTTTTTCCATTTCCAGATTGTGTTGAATTAGCTAAAGATGCTGGCACTAAAGCTGTTATTCAACCAGGAGGCTCAATCAATGATCAATTATCTGTAGATTTTTGTGATAAAAATAGAGTTGCAATGGTTCTAACCGGAACAAGACATTTTAAACATTAAAAATAAATAGTATGGGATTATTTGACTTTATGCAGGAAGCTATAGCAATCGATTTAGGAACTGCAAACACTTTGATTATCCATAATGACAAGGTAGTTGTTGATGAACCTTCAATTGTTGCAAAAAATATTCGAACTGGAGAAGTGGTAGCAATTGGAAAAAGAGCACAGCAAATGCATGGTAAAACACATCAACAAATTGAAACACTAAGACCTTTAAAAGATGGTGTAATTGCAGACTTTCAAGCTTCTGAACAAATGATTAGAGGTTTCATAGAGATGTTAAATATGAAAGGAAGTGTTTTTGCACCTTCATTAAAAATGGTCGTTTGCATACCCTCAGGGGTTACTGAAGTTGAAAAAAGAGCAGTTATTGATTCTGCTGAACATGCTGGAGCTAAAGATGTGTGGTTGATACATGAACCAATGGCTGCTGCAATTGGGATTGGAATTGATGTTCTTGAGCCTAAAGGAAATATGGTCATTGATATAGGAGGTGGAACAACAGAAATTGCCGTCATATCTTTAGGTGGAATTGTATGTGATAAATCAATTAGAGTTGCTGGAGATGAACTAACAGCAAATATTCAATACCATATGAAAACTAGACACAATATAGCAATTGGAGATATTATGGCTGAACAAATAAAGATTCATTGTGGATCAGCTTTAACTGAACTTGAAGATCCACCACCAAATTATGCAGTTCACGGAAGAGATTTAATGAGCGGAATTCCAAAAGAAGTTATAGTTACATACAAAGAAATTGCTGGCGCATTAAGCAATTCTATTGAGCAAATTGAAGAAGCAGTAATGAGTGCACTATTCAACACCCCACCAGCCCTATCTGCTGATATTTATAATGAAGGTTTATATCTAACAGGTGGAGGGTCAATGCTTAGAGGGCTTGACAAGAGAATTTCTAAAAAAACTAAACTCCCTGTATATGTTGCAGAAGATCCATTAAGAGCTGTAGCAAGAGGAACTGGAATAGCACTTAAAAATACTGACAGGTATACATTTTTAATGCGATAGTTATACTAATGCATAATCTTATAAGATTTATAAAACTAAATCAATTTTTACTCGTTTTCATACTAGTAGAGGGATTATCAATTTCTATTTTAATTAACAACAACTCTTTTCAAGCAAATAAATTAGCAAATTATACTACACAATATACCGGTAAAATTTATGACTATCAAAATTATTTATCTGATTATTTGAGGCTTAAGAAAATAAATAATTATTTGGTAATAGAAAATGCTAAATTGTATAGCTTATTAAATTCGAAAAACAATTCTCTTGATTCAAAAATTATTGAAAAAGAAAAGTTTAATTTTTTATCCGCAAAAATTATTAATAACTCAATAAATAAAAGAAATAACTTTATTACACTAAATAAAGGAATAAAAGACGGAATTCAAAAAGGTATGGGGGTTGTTACAAAAAATGGAGTTATTGGTATAATCCACTCTGTTAGCAAAAACTACTCATTAGTTATTTCATTATTAAATAAGAAAGCCTCAACAGGAGTTTTTATAAAGAAAAACAGGCATACAGCAATACTAACATGGAATGGGATTAATTACAGACATGCACAAATCGATGATCTTCCTGTGCATGTTCCAATAAACAAAGGAGATACTATTACAACTAATAGTTATAGTAAAATTTTTCCTGAAGGAATCAATATTGGATTAATCTCTGATTATAAAAAGAATAATACTAATGGTTTTTATTCTATTAATATAGAATTAATAGAAGATTTCAATAATTTAAGCCATGTATATGTGATTTATTCAGTAAATAAAGGTGAACAGAATGCTTTAGAAAATCAAGTAAAAACAGATGAATAATATCTATATAAAATATTTTTGGATACTTCCAATTTATATTCTAATTCAAATTCTAATTTTGAATGAGATTTTATTTTATAGATTTATTAATCCTTATATTTATTTAGCTTTAATTATCAGCTGGCCTCTTAAGCCTAATAAGTGGAGCTTTCTACTTTATGCATTTTTAGTTGGATTTCTAATTGATATTTTTAGCGGGAGTTTAGGATTTCACTCTACAGCAACTGTATTTATAGCATTTTTAAAACCTGCAATAGCAAAATTTACAATACCTCATAATATTATTGGAGAGAATGATAATATAACAATAGACAAAATTGGGACTAAAGCTTTTATAACCTTTTCTCTTATACTGATTTTAATTCATAATGCTGTTTTATTTATTCTTGAGCATCTAAGTTTTAGTTTTGCTATTGGATTTAAAATTTTAGCTAGCAGTATTATTACACTTATATTAATATTGATTATAGAAATATCAAAACCATCCAAAAGATGAAACGATATGAGGGAAGATATACAGTTGTTACAAGTATTTTTTTGTTTGTAGCTTTAATTTTTTTATCGAAATTATTTTATATCCAAGTCATAAATGAAAACTATAAATTCTCTGCAAATAATAATGTCTTACGCTATGATGTTCAACAAGCAGTAAGAGGTCTTATTTATGACAGAGATAGCACATTGATTGTATCAAATGTTCCTGCATATGACCTAATGATTGTCCCCAGAGAATTAAGACAGAAATTAATTGACACTTTAAAGTTTTGTCAACTAGTTAATATTTCTAAAGAAAAATTCGTAGATAAATTCAATAAGGCATTTAAATACTCTAGCTATAAAGAAAGTGTATTTATAAAGCATCTTAGCAAAGAAAATGCAAGTACTCTTGGAGAACATCTTTATCAATTTCCAGGATTTTATTTAAGAAAAATTACAATGAGAGAGTATCCTTCAAATACGGCTACTCACGTAATAGGGTATTTGGGAGAAGTAAATTTAAAAAAAACCAAAGAAGATAAGTTCTATACAAAAGGAGATTTATCTGGAGTTTCAGGTGTCGAAGCAGCTTATGAAGAAAAATTAAGAGGTCATAAAGGCATGAGAATTAAACTTGTTGATGTTCATAATAGAGACCAAGGAAAGTTTCAAAGTGGCAAATTTGATACATTATCAATATCAGGAAGTACACTTATCACCACTATAGATATTAAACTACAAGAATATGGTGAGAAATTAATGAAAGATAAAGTAGGTGCAATAGTTGCTATTGAACCTTCATCTGGTGAGATATTAGCATTAATATCATCACCAACATACAATCCAAATTTATTAATTGGGAGAAAACGATCAGAAAATTATATTAAGCTTTCGAAAGACAAGAAAAAACCTCTTTTTAATAGAGCTTTACAAGGCACGTATCCACCAGGGTCAATATTTAAACTTGTAAATGGGCTAATAGCTTTAGAAGAAAAAGTGATTAGTAAATACAACCATTATAGCTGTAGCGGTGACTTAGGCTACAGTTATGGAAAAGATAAGTTTGTTGGATGTCATGAACATGAAAAACCTGTCAATCTCATTAATGCAATTGAAATTTCATGCAATGCATACTTCTGTAATATGTTTGATAAATATTTTAAAAAATTTAACTCAAATATTGATGCATATAACAATTGGCATTCTCATGTTTCAAGCTTTGGAATTGGAGATTATATGAATAACGATTTTATTTCAGGAGCCCCTGGAAAATTACCTAAATCATCATATTTCGATAATTTGTATAGAGGGAGATGGAACGCAAATACAATTATCTCTATGGCTATTGGGCAGGGAGAATTACTTTTAACTCCAATTCAAATGGCAAATATGAGTGCTATATTAGCAAATAAAGGGTTCTACTACACTCCTCATATTTTAAAAAGAAGTTCAGATAGCAATCTAATTGACACAAACTTTACAAAGAAAAAATTCTGTTCAATCCAATCTCAGCATTTTAGTCCAATTATTGAAGGTATGGAAAGGGTAGTTATAGGCAAACATGGAACAGCTAAAAATGCGAAAATTCCTGATATTGAGATATGTGGAAAAACTGGAACCGCCCAAAATCCTCATGGTGAAGATCATTCAATATTTATTGCATTTGCTCCTAAAACAAAGCCGGAGATTGCAATAGCTGTATATGTTGAAAATGGAGGATGGGGGTCAACTTGGGCATCTCCAATCGCGTCACTTATGATTGATAAATATCTAAATAAAAAAATAACTAATACAGAGTTAGAATCATTCATTATAAATAATAAAATTGAATTAGAATGAGAAAAGCTAAAAATATTTTTGATAATATAGATGGCCTAAGTATTCTATTGTATTCTTTTCTTGTATTATTTGGTATAATTAATATATATGCATCACAATATAATGACGACTCTACATTTATGCTTGATCTATCATCAAGATATGGAAAGCAAATATTTTTTTCTGGCATTTCTTTTTTTGTTGGATTTATTATTTTAATCATTGATTGGAAGTTTTTTTATTCGATGACTTATATCTTTTATTCTCTAACAATTCTGCTACTTATTGGAGTACTATTTCAAGGTGCAATAACTGGAGGAGCATCTTCGTGGTTTGAGCTAGGATTATTTAAATTTCAACCTTCTGAATTTGCTAAATTTATAACAGCTCTTGCACTTGCCAAATACTACAATAACATAAATAGTAAAAGCATATCTTTTAGAGATCGATTAAAGGTTTATGCTATTATAATTATTCCTTTTCTGCTAATTATTTTACAAAATGATTTAGGAACGGCGATTGTTTTTAGTGCATTTATCTTAGTGCTATACAGAGAAGGATTATCTGGTAATATTTTAATCTTTGGATTAATTATTGCAACATTATTTGCACTTACCCTACTAATTGAAAAAACTATTCTAATAAGTATTATTAGTAGTATCGTATTAATAGTAATAATTATTTATAAAAAAACTAAAAAAAATATTTTTGCTCTATTAACAATATTCACTTTAATAGTTTCTTTTATTTTTAGTGTAGATTATATATTCAATAATGTATTAGCTCCTCATCAAAGAGCTCGTGTAAATATTTATTTAGGAATTGATATTGATCCTCATGGTGCTGGCTATAATTTAATTCAATCAAAAATAGCAATTGGAAGTGGAGGAGTTACAGGAAAGGGGTATTTAAACGGTACTCAAACAAGATTTGATTTTGTTCCAGAACAGAGTACAGATTTCATTTTTTGTACAATTGGAGAAGAGTGGGGGTTTCTAGGAAGTGTTATTTTTATATCTTCATTTATTGGGCTACTTTTAAGATTGCTATTTCTAGCTGAACGTCAAAGATCAAACTTTAGTCGAATTTATGGATATAGTGTTGCAACAATTCTATTTCTACATTTCTTTATAAATATTGGGATGACAATTGGATTAATGCCTACAATTGGAATTCCACTTCCCTTTATTAGCTATGGAGGTTCGTCGCTAATGGGATTTACAGTTCTAGTTTTTATATTTTTAAATTTAGACTCTTATCGATTACAGATACTACGATAAAAGAACTAAAAGAAGTCTACTCTGTAATCTTTAACATCAGCTGCATCTTTTAAAACATTAATAGTTGCTCTATTTGCGTTAGATATCTCCTGGTTTTTTAGTTGTTTCTTTTGCTGAGAATTATTTCCAAGAATAGCTTCATCTTCAGAATTAACTTGAATAACATATACAGCATTTCTTCCAATAATAGGAGGTGAAGTTTCTCCTATTGTAGAACCAAAAATACTGCCTAACAACTCTGGTTCATAGCCAATTGAAACTAAATTATCATTTGAAAAAGTTGCATTCTGATTACTCACTATTGTTGTTCCATTTGTTTTAGCGATTTCGGTTAAAGATGATCCTTTGAGAATGCTTTTAGAGATTTTCACCCCCTTCTTCTCCTTTATAACTAATGTAGTAATCTGTTCTTTTACATCATCAAAGTCAATTTCCCCCTCTTCATTTACACTTTTAACAGTAGCAACAACATAAGAATTGTCAAACTGAAAAACTTCTGACACAGCATTCAAATCAGATTTATTTAACCATCTAACCATCTCTCTTGAATTTGGAAGTCCTGAAATAGATAATTTATTTGGCATAACCTTAGAGTCACTTCTTTTAACAAGATTATTTTTTTCTACTAAAGTATCGAAACTGATACCATCATTTATAACTTGCCCAACAAAGGATGCAGCTTTACTGTAATAGGTGTTAAACGTCTCAGTAGATGGCTCAATTATTCTATCGATGTATGCAATCTTTACCTTTTTAGCTGATTTACTCTTTTTTGTAACTTGTATTAAATGTACTCCAAATTGGGTGTTGACTATATTTAAATCTTTTTTATTAGCTGTAAAGCATATTTCATTAAATTCATTGACCATCGCACCTTCAGAAAACCAACCTAAGCTTCCTCGTAAAATTTCTGAATTTGAGCCTTGATCTTCAGAGTATTTTACTGCAAGATCTCCAAAATTTGTTCCATTTTCAATTTGTAATTTTAAATCATTTATAATTTGATTAACAGAATCAAGTGTTCTATTTTGATTTGGTGCAATTAAGATATGGCGAGCTTCAACTGAATCTGGACGAGATTGTATCTCAGCAAGCTTAGCAATTCTATAAACACCTTTACTAGTTAGATATGGACCGATAACTGTCCCAAGTTTTGCATTAAATAAATTTACCCATTTTGAATCTTGCAGTTCATCTGATTTAGAAAAAACAAAACGTGAGTTAGTATTGTCAGAATTTCTTCTTGCCATTAATTCATAATTAATATCTGATTTAAAATCTGAAACTAATTCTGCAAGTTCTGTTTTAGTTTGCATGTCATCTTCAATTGAGGGTACTACAGAATAAACAACGAAGTCTACATCTTTTGATTTTTTCTGAGTATAATCAGATTTATTTTCTTCATAAAAAGATTTTAATTCAGAAATAGTCGGTTCAACAACAGTATTGTCTACACTAGAATAAGGAATAGATACGTAATCAAAATATCTCTTTCTAAGGGTAAAATCAGATGCATTTTGAGCTTCTTTTGTAGAAACAAACATTGCTTTTCCAACAAGCGAGTTATACTTTTCTGATTTAAGGACTCCAATTAAATAATCTTGAAATCCATTCCATCTAACTCTAGCTTCTCCTGTTTGATCTTCATCAATCTGCTTTAGATAACCAAGTACTCTTGCTCTATCAAATTCACCAGTAACAGGATCTAAAAAAGAAGCAACTTTTGAAATCTCAGGATGAACTTCTGTCCCTTGTATTCGTTCAAAAAATTCATCATCAGAAATATCAATTCCTAATTTACTGTACTCTTCGAGCATAATTAATTCATTAACATATTGATTCCAAATCTGCTCTCTAATTTGTCCAATAGTAGATTGAGTTAGAACCTTCTGTTGATTTTGTGATTTCCAATTTTCAATCCCCTCATCGACTTTGTTCTGAAAATTTTGTATTGATACATCTTCTCCCATAACTTCACCAACAACATTACTTCCGCCACCAGAATTAGATGATTTCAAAAGGTCTCCTAAAATAAAAGATAGCATAGCTATTCCAATAACTGCTAATAATAAGCCTGATTTATTTCTTATATTTTGTAATGTAGCCATAGTCTAATTTAATTTTATAAGTTCGCGAATATACAATTGTTAGTTAGATAAAAAAAATATCAAATAAGTATTGATATCTTATTTAACTAATATTTAAATTAACTTCTTGTATGGTTGTTTTATTTACGTTCGTAATAGTAAAATGAAATGATTCTATTTTAACAATATCGTCCTTTTTAGGAATATCTTCTAAAAAACTGAGCAACAACCCTGAAATAGTCTCATAGTCATCTGATTCAGGTAGCTTTAATTTGTATTTTTTATTTATTTCCTCAACATAATTTCTTCCTAGTAGGGTAAATGTTTTATCATCAATTTTACTGTCAGTTACCTCATCAACGTCATATTCATCAATTATTTCTCCAACAATCTCTTCAGTAACATCTTCAATAGTAATAATACCTGCTGTACCTCCAAACTCATCAACAACAACAGCAATACCTCTATTGTTTTCAATGAATTGATTTAGCAACTCCATAGCTTTCATACTTTCAGGTGCAAAAGTTATAGGAAGTAGAGCAGACTTTATATTTTTTGGATTTCTAAATAAGTCAAATGAATGGATATAGCCAATAATGTTATCAATATTTCCTTTAAAGATTAGTAACTTAGAAAGCTTGGTTTGAATGAACTTTGACTTAATGTCATCAATTGAAGAGTTAAAATCAACAGCAACAATTTCTGTTCTAGGAATCATACATTCCCTAAGTCTTTTTTCGGAAAGATCCAAAGTGTTCTGTAACATTTCTACTTCAACTCTATTATCATTATCACCCTCTGTTGATTTGACATTACTTAGGAAGTCGTCTAATTCAGTTCTTCCGAACACTTGTTTATCTTTAGCAATATTTTGATTTAAAACATATTTAAGTAAAATATTACCTAAATATAGCATTAAGGTTGCGGCTGGTCTTAAAAAAATAAATAAAAACCAAATTGGTATTGCAAAAATATTTATAATTTGATTAGGGAAAACTCTAAAAATAGCTTTGGGAAAAAATTCCGCTGTTACTAACACAATTAAAGTTGTAATAATAGTTTGTACTAGTAAAAAAACTATGTCAGAACTGAAAATATATTCAAATTTTGATGTTAGGATTTGAGTCATAACAATACCATAAACAACTAATGCAATATTATTACCAACTAACATAGTTGTTATGAAATCCGATTCATTTTTACTAAAAAAAGCAATCATTTTGGATGTAAGTCTTCTTTTACTTTTATCTAATTCTAGTTTAAGTTTATTTGCAGATATAAAAGCTATCTCAACTCCTGAAAAAAAAGCTGAAAATAATAACGAGATAATTGCAGTTGTTAAAAGCATAATGTAAAGATAATAAAGATTATTCAGTATCTGATTGTAAGTTTATAACACCTGTTATATTTGAAATCGAATAATTTGTAAAATCTGTATTTGAAGTAAAACCGTCACCAATAATCTGCTCTTTATTTGTAGTAACAAAAACTTGACTATTTGTATATATCTTATTTCTTTTTTCATCCCAAAATAAAACTGATGTTTCTAATTTTTTATTATCTACAGAAGTTAAAACTACATTTTTTGATGCAGTCATTATTTTATTTTTTTTATCAAGTTCAGCCCTATCCGCTGTTAATGTAGATTTTATTTCAGCTTTGTCACTATAAAAAAAGATCTCAATACCATTTGTTAGTACTATTTGTGGCTCTTTGTCATGGAATCTCTCTATTTTATTAGAGTTAATTTTAACTTTTAAAATTCCATTTTCAGTATGTAAAATTTCAGCTTCTGTGATGGTTTCAACAGCAGATTTTTCTAAAGTTATAAAATCTTTAATTGATTCAGGAGTATTAGAACACGAACAAAAAAAAATGAAAAAACATAAGATAGAACGCATATTTTAAAATTAGTCACTTGTTCTTACCTTAGTAGATTTATTTATCCAACATTTAACTTCATAATTACTTCCATTATTAACTCCATTAAAAAAACATTTTTCTTGTCAGGAAAATATTTAGAATAAGTATTTATGTTTTTTGATGCTAAAGATTTTGTATCTGGATCAGATAATGCTCCCATAAAAGCATCAACTGCTATCCAGTAAACAGTTTGAGACTCAAAGTCTGTACCACAGCTCTTAGCTCCTGCAATATAAATATTGCCTAGACTAATATATGCTTCTCCCCAATTACTTCTTAATAATAAAGCATTATTTACAGCTTTTCGAGCAGAAGAGTAAGAACCTTGAGATCTGTAAGCATCTGCCAAAACAAGATAATATTTTGCTTTTTTTGAAGAGTTTTCTTCTGTTTCAATTGCTTGTCTCGCAAAAGTTATTGCATCAGAAATTTTACCTTTAGAAATACTCATTTTAGACATTTGATATGCAGATGATGCTGAGGGTTCTAACTCAAATAATCT
>NYTT01000077.1 GCA_002683775.1 Flavobacteriales bacterium | reverse complement strand
CTGATAACTACTAGTAGTTTTTTCCTCAACCAAACGATGGGAATCAATATTCTTTTTTATAGCTAATAATATCTGACTTGGATTAACAGGTTTTATCAAATAATCAGCTATCTTTGATCCTATTGCCTCTTCCATAATACTTTCTTCCTCACTCTTTGTTATCATTATTACTGGAACATTAGCATATTTTTCTTTAATAATAGTCAATGTTTCAAGGCCATTAAGTCCTGGCATATTTTCATCTAAGAAGATTAAATCAAATGTATTTAAATCAAGGATTTCAAGGGCTTCATCTCCACTTTTTGCACTAGTTAAGTTGTAACCCTTGCTTTCCAAATATATAATATGTGGTTTTAATAATTCAATCTCATCATCTGCCCAAAGAATTTTAATCATATTTATTAGCTTTTAATTATAGAAAACGAAAACAAAATACGTTATTTGTGTATGCTTTCAAATAACAAAGGTAAAATAATTAACGATCCAATTTATGGGTTTATTACAATTGATGAGGGAATTATTAAAGATTTAATTGATCATAAATATTTTCAAAGACTAAGAAAAATATCACAACTAGGACTTTCACACTTAGTTTATCCTGGTGCACATCACAGTAGGTTTCATCATGCTATTGGATGTCTTCATTTAATGAATAAAGCAATAAGCCAATTAAGAAAAAAAGGGCATATAATTACTGATAAAGAAGCAGAGGGATTAAAAATTGCTATACTTCTACATGATATTGGGCATGGTCCATTTTCTCATGCTTTAGAAAATACAATAATCAAGGAATTAAGTCACGAAGAAATGTCATTGATTTATATGCAAGATCTTAACATCCAATTTAATGGAAAACTATCAATTGCAATACAAATATTTAAAGATAGTTATTCAAAAAAATTTCTTCATCAGCTTGTCTCTTCTCAACTAGATATGGATAGGCTAGATTATCTAAAAAGAGATAGTTTTTTTTCTGGAGTAACTGAAGGAAATATTGGAACAGAAAGAATTATAAATATGTTAGATGTTAGAGATGGTAAATTAGTTGTTGAAGAGAAAGGAATTTATTCTATTGAAAAGTTTCTCTTTTCAAGAAGACTAATGTATTGGCAAGTTTATTTACACAAAACTGTTGTCTCTGCAGAACAAATGTTAATTAAAATAATAGAGCGTGTTAAATTCCTTTTAAAATCTAAAAATAAAATCTTTGTTACTGCTTCATTAGAGATATTCTTAAAACAAGATTTTAACAAAAAAGATTTTAGAAACAATAGTGAATTATTACATTTATTTTCTGAAACTGATGATTATGAAATATATACATGTCTGAAATATTGGAAAAAAAATGAAGATTTTGTACTTTCAGAATTATCTAAAATGATGTTGAATAGAAACATCTTAAAGACAAAGATTTCTAAAAAAGATTTTAGCAAAAATGATAAAGAAAAACTTATTGATAATTTTTGCAAACTTAAGAAATGTTCAACTAAAGAAGCCGAATATTTTATTTTTTCAAATAAAATAAGTAACAGTACATATAATATTCAGCAATCTAATATTAATATCTTAATGAAAGATGAGAAGGTTTTAGATATAACATTAGCCTCTGATCAATTTGATATTAAGGTATTAAACAAAACTGTAAATAAATATTTTCTCTGCTACCCCACAGTTTAATCTAAATCAATTAAAATAAATATAATTTTTTAGATTTGCATTATGACTTTTACAGTTCAACAAATAGCTGATTTTATAAATGGAAAAATAGAAGGAAATTCTCAAATATTAATAAACTCGGTTGGAAAGATTGAAGACAGCAAATCTGGAGATATTTGTTTCTTAGCTAATGAAAAATATATAAAGTACACTTACACAACTAAAGCTTCAGCATTAATAGTTGGAACTTCATTTAAAGTAGATAAATCAAAAATGATCACACCAGTTCTTATTAGAGTTGAAGATCCTTATTCATCATTCAGCAAATTACTTGAAATGTATAACAAAAAGAGATATGATAAGACTGGTATCTCTAAACATTCTGATATTTCAGAAAATTGCAAAATTGGAGAGAACTGTTTCATAGGGTCATTCACGAAAATTGAAGATAATGTAATAATTGGTGAAAATGTTAAGATTCACTCAAATTGCTACATTGGAGAAAATGTAATTATTGAAAAAAATTCTATAATATTCTCAAATGTTTCAATCTATCATGATACTAAAATAGGCGCTCATAATATCATACATTCTGGATCAATACTTGGATCAGATGGTTTTGGTTTTGCTGCAAATAATAATAAGTTTAATAAAATAATGCAAATTGGCAATGTAGTAACTAAAAATAACGTAGAGATTGGAGCAAATACATGTATTGATCGAGCTACTATGGGCTCAACAAAAATATGTGCTGGAGTAAAATTAGACAATCTTATTCAAGTAGCTCACAATGTTGAAATTGGAGAGAACACTGTTATTGCTTCACAAACTGCTATTGCAGGATCTACAAAAATTGGTAAAAACTGTATGATTGGTGGACAAGTTGCTATAGCGGGACATTTAGTTATCGCTAATAAAGTAAAAATAGCTGGACAGAGTGGTGTTGCATCTAGTATAACAAAAATAGGTTCTGTCGTTCAAGGCCCTTTAGCTTTTGATATAAAACAGTTTCAAAGATCTTACATATTATTTAAGAAGCTTCCCGAACTATTTAAAGCACTAGAATCAAATAAAAATTCAAGTAATGTCTGAAATGCAACAAACATTAAAAAATGATATTTGCTTTAGTGGTAAAGGAATTCACACAGGAGTTAAAACTAATATGAGATTATTACCAGCTAAAGAAGATACTGGTATTGTATTTGTAAGAACAGATCTTGAAGGAAAGCCAATTATTCAAGCAGACATTTCTAATTTATTAAGCACAAATAGAAGTACTTGTTTAAAACAAGGAATTGCTGAAATACAAACAGTAGAACATATTCTTGCCTCTATTATTGGCAATGAAATTGATAATTTAATTATTGAGGTAGATAATATTGAAATACCAATTCTAGATGGAAGTGCAAAAGAATTTTCAGAGAAAATTCTTGAATCTGGTGTTAGAATTCAAGACTGCAAAAGAAAATACTTTGAAATCAAAAAAGAATTAAAATATTTTGATAAGGAAAGCGGAACCAAAATAATAGCTTCACCAGCAAAATCATATATTGTAGATGTTTCTATTGATTATGAATCAAAAATTTTAGGAATTCAAAATGCATCTCTGTCTAGTATTAAAGATTTCAATACAGAAATTGCTTCAAGTAGAACATTTTGTTTTCTACATGAATTAGAATATCTTCTTAGCGAAAAATTAGTTAAGGGTGGAGACATTAATAATGCTATTGTAGTTGTTGAGAAAGAAATTTCTGAAGATGCTTTACTAAATCTCAAGATCGAATTTAATAAAAATGATATTAGTGTTAATGAACAAGGTTACCTCAATAATCTTTCTCTAAGACATGTTAATGAACCGGCACGACATAAACTTCTAGATGTTATTGGAGATCTTTCACTTTTAGGAATTAGAATTAAAGGAAAAATCACTGCTTATAAGCCCGGACATAAAAACAATACTAAATTTGCAAAATATTTAAAAGAAATAATGAAAGAAGAAATTAATAAAACTGCTCCTAAAATAGACTTTACTAAAGAACCCCTTTACAATAAAGAAAAAATTAAATCAATATTGCCTCATAGAGACCCTTTCTTGTTTATTGACGAAATTAGAGAGATTGGTGATGATTATATTGTTGGTGTAAAGTTTGTAAAAGATACTGAAGACTATTTTAAAGGTCATTTCCCAAAAGAACCTGTTATGCCTGGAGTTTTGCAGTTAGAGACAATGGCTCAAACTGGTGGTGTTTTAATATTAAATACTGTAGAAGACCCTCAAAATTATCTTACTTTTTTTATGAAAATAGACAATGCAAAATTTAAACGCAAAGTTGTGCCAGGAGATACTATTATTTTTAGATTAAGTTTAATATCTCCTATAAGAAGAGGTTTGTGTCATATGCACGGAGTTGGTTTTGTAGATGGTAAAATCGTTGCAGAAGCAGACTTACTTGCTCAAATAGCACCAAAAAAATAAACTATGCATCAACCTCTAGCTTATATTCATTCAGATACAAATATTGCAAGAAATGTAGTGATTGAACCATTTGTTACAATAGAAAAAAATGTGTCTATTGGTGAAGGAACATGGATTGGAAGTAATGTAACAATAATGGAAGGTGCTCAAATTGGAAAAAACTGTAGAATTTTTCCAGGAGCAGTAATATCTGCAATTCCACAAGATCTAAAATTTAATGGTGAATACTCACTTACTATTATAGGTAACAATTGTACAATTAGAGAATGTGCAACTATTAATAGAGGGACTTCAGCAAGTGGAAAAACAATAGTTGGAGATGATTGTTTAATAATGGCATATGCACATATAGCACATGATTGTATTATTGGCAATAATTGCATAATAGTAAATAGTGTGTCTTTAGGTGGACATGTAAAAATAGG
Source organism: Flavobacteriales bacterium (assembly GCA_002683775.1). GTDB lineage: Bacteria > Bacteroidota > Bacteroidia > Flavobacteriales > BACL11. The sequence continues at coordinate 1,300 of NYTT01000077.1, read as the reverse complement.
TGATTTTGCAATAATAGGTGGACTATCAGCTGTACATCAATTTGCAAGCATTGGTAAACATTCAATGGTTTCGGGAGGTTCATTAGTAAGAAAAGATGTACCACCATATGTAAAAGCAGCGCGAGAACCTCTATCTTTTGTAGGTATTAATTCAATAGGCTTAAGGAGAAGAGAATTTTCAGACTCAAAAATTAAAGAAATTCAAGATATTTTCAGAATCCTTTATCAGAAAAATCTAAATAACACTCAAGCAATACTAAAAATAGAAACTGAAATTGATGCCTCACCAGAGAGAGATGAAATAATTTCATTTGTTCAAAATTCTGGACGAGGGATCATGAAAGGTTTTAATCAAAAATAATATTATGGCAACAACAGCAGATTTTAGAAATGGATTATGTTTTAACTACAATGGTGACCCATGGAAAATAGTATCTTTTTTGCATGTTAAGCCTGGCAAAGGCCCTGCTTTTGTTAGAACTAAAATTAGAAATTTAAATACAGGAAGACTTTTAGAAAACACTTTTACTTCTGGAATAAAAATTGATGTCATTAGAGTAGAAAACAGAAAATATCAATTCTTATATTCAGAAAATAATGATTATCATTTAATGAATAATGAAGATTATGAGCAAATAATGATGCAAAAAGATTTTATTGAAGGTGTTGAATTCTTAAAAGAAGGAGGAATTATTGAAGTTCTTTTTCATGCGGATGAAGGAATGCCACTATCTGCACAAGTACCATCTCATGTAGTTCTTGAAATAACTTTTACTGAACCAGGTGTTAAAGGAAATACTGCAACTAATGCTACAAAGCCAGCAACAACTGAATCTGGTGCTGTAATTAATGTTCCATTATTTATAAACGAAGGAGACAAAATTAAAATTGATACAGAAAAAGGAGCTTATATAGAACGAATTAAAGAATAATGAAAAAACATAATTTTTCAGCAGGACCATGTATACTTCCAAAAGAAGTATTAAAAGAAGCTTCAAAAGCAGTAATAAATTTTAATGACGATAATTTATCTCTTATTGAAATCTCTCACAGAAGCAAACCATTTGTTGACGTAATGAATAATGCAAAAGACCTTGTAAGAGAATTGCTTAATGTTCCTCAAGACTATTCAATATTATTTTTACAAGGTGGTGCAAGTTTAGAATTTCTAATGGTTCCTTTCAACTTAATGAAGATAAATGGAAATGCTTCATATCTAAACACTGGAGTTTGGTCAAGAAAAGCTATTCAAGAAGCTAAAGATTTTGGTAAGGTCTCTATAATTGGTGATTCATCTGAT
>NYTT01000076.1 GCA_002683775.1 Flavobacteriales bacterium | reverse complement strand
TGCAATTGGTAGAGCTAGAGGAAAAAATGCTATGACAGGAAGTAATGATGAAAGAGAAAACACTTTAAATCAACTACTAACTGAAATGGATGGTTTTGGAACAAATTCAGGTGTAATTGTTATGGCCGCAACAAATAGAGCTGATGTTCTTGACAATGCATTGACAAGAGCTGGAAGATTTGATAGACAAATTTTTGTAGACTTACCTGATTTAGTTGAAAGAAAAGAAATATTTGAAGTTCATTTAAAACCAATAAAAATAAATAAATCAATTGATATTAATTTTCTGGCAAGACAAACTCCTGGATTTAGTGGTGCAGATATCGCAAATGTATGTAATGAAGCAGCATTAATAGCAGCTAGAAAGTCAAAAAAGAATGTGAATAAACAAGACTTCTTAGATGCTGTTGACAGAATTATTGGTGGTTTAGAGAAAAAGTCTAAAATTATTTCACCTACAGAGAAAAAAACTATTGCTTTTCATGAAGCAGGACATGCAACAGTAAGTTGGATGTTAGAGTTTGCGTCTCCTTTAGTGAAAGTAACTATTGTTCCTCGAGGAAAATCTTTAGGTGCAGCATGGTATTTACCAGAAGAAAGACAGCTTACAACTACAGAACAAATGCTTGATGAAATATGTTCAGCAATGGGAGGTAGAGCCGCTGAAGATCTTTTTTTCAACAAAATATCTACAGGAGCACTTTCAGATTTAGAAAAAACAACTAAAATGGCATATGCTATGGTAAGTATGTATGGACTAAGCAAAGAAGTGGGAAATATATCTTATTATGACTCCACTGGACAGCAAAATGGTTTTACCAAACCTTATTCTGAAGAAAGAGCTCAACAAATAGACCAGGAAGTAAGCAGAATTTTAGCAGAGCAGTATGCACGAGCAAAAAAAGTACTATCTGAAAATAAAGTCAAAGTAGAGAAGCTTGGTTCAGAACTTTTAGAAAAAGAAGTGATTTTCAAAGCAGACTTAGAAAAAATATTTGGAGAAAGAAAATGGAAGTCATTTGAAGAAACTCAATTGTTAGAAATGGATTTAGCAAAAAAATCTAAAACTTCTAAAAAAAATGATAAAGCTATATAGTACTGAAAATCCAAATAAAGCTGAAATTATTAAACAGATGCTAGAAGAAAATGACATCAATGTTGTATTATTAAACAAACAAGATTCATCTTACAATATGTTTGGAACTATAGAATTATATGTTGAAGAAAAAAATATAAATACTGCTAAATCTTTAATCACAAAAAATTAATATGAATGAGACTATAAAAAGAGTTTTTTCTGGATTAATTTACGTATCAATTATGTGGTTTTGCACATCTTACTCGACGTTAACATTCAGTATATTATTTTTTATAATTGGTATCATTTCATTTTATGAAATGTTGAAGCTAAGACATGGAAAAAGCAAATTAATTGCTCTCTTGTTTGTTTCTATCCCATTTATTATCATACATTTTTTTTGTTTGTTTAGTTTAAATAATCAAAATGAACTTATAAATTCTAAAATTATTTTATTTATTTTTATATTAACTTGGACATTTGATACTTTCGCGTATATTTTTGGAATTAATTTTGGAAAAAGAAAAATTTTTCCTTCAATATCACCAAAAAAATCATGGGAAGGGTTCCTTGGAGGCTTAATATTTACTTTAATAGCTTCATATATTACAACATCTATTTTTTTTGAAATTGAAATATCAAAAGGAATGATTATTAGTTTATTTATTCCATTTACAGCGACTTTAGGAGATTTTACTGAATCGTATTACAAAAGGCAAGCTGGGGTAAAGGATTCTGGCAAATTCATTCCTGGCCACGGAGGAATGCTTGATAGAATGGATGCTTTTTTATTTACAATACCACTATTATATATTTACTTAACTTTTCTATAAATGAAACTACACAAGGAAGGCTATCAAACATTAATTAATGAACTAATTATCATATTTGTATTAGCATATTTTACATATTCAAATTCATCAGTTTTACTAGAAATTATTTTTTTGTTTATGTTATTCATCTTTATAATTACTCTAAATTTCTTTAGAATACCTAAAAGATCTTTTGAGAGAAAAGAAGGTATTATTTACGCGCCGTGCGACGGAAAAGTTGTTGTAATAGAAGAAACTAAAGAAAAAGAATATTTCAATGATAATAGAATTCAAGTATCAGTTTTCATGTCTCCATTAAATGTACACAACAACCTATACCCAATTTCTGGTGATATTATGTATACAAAGTATCATCCAGGTAAATTTTTATTTGCTTGGAATCCTAAAGCTTCTACAGATAATGAAAGAAGTACTGTAGTAATAAAAAATAATGACATTAGCATATTGTGTAGACAAATAGCAGGTGCTCTTGCAAGAAGAATAGTTACCTACTCAAAAATAAAAGAAACTTATAATTGCAGTGATGAACTTGGGTTTATAAAATTTGGATCAAGAGTAGATTTATTTCTTCCAATAGGCACTAAAATAAATACCAAAATTGGCAGTAAAGTAATAGGTGGTCAAAGTATTCTAGCAACATATTAATTTACAAGATATTAAATAAATTTTTTCTATATTTGAAAAAAAACTAAAAACCAAAAACCATGAAAAAAATATCAATTCTTCTACTTGCTCTATTTTATATAGGAATTACAAACGTAAGTGCACAAACAGACGCTAAAGAAGTTGAATCTAAAGTCATCTATGAAAAAGGTGATCAAAAAATTATTGTATCTGCAGATACTCCAAAAAAATGTATTAAAACTGGAAAGACATGTGACGAAAAATGTGAGAAAAAAAAGACAGGAACATGTTGCGAAGGAAAGAAATCTAAATCTTCATGTACAGATTCTAAAACAAAATGTTCAAAATCTAAACAAGGGTCTTTCAACTTTAATAAAAGTAACAGCTATGGAGATAAAAAATCTAAATGTTGTAAATCTAAAGAAAAGAAAGAATGTTCAAGTACTAAAAAAACAAAAGGACCATCTCCATCAAAATCAACTGAAGAGACTAAAATATAATTAAAAAGTAATTAATTTTAAGCCACACAATTGTGTGGTTTTTTTTTATAAAAATATGGAATTCCTACCAAAAGAAATTAAAAAATATTCAGAATATCATACCGAAAAAGAACCAGAGCTCCTTAAAAAATTAAATAGAGAAACATGGGCACAAGTTATGACTCCTAGAATGCTTTCAGGACATATACAAGGAAGAGCTTTATCTATGTTTAGCAAAATGATTAATCCTCAAAATATTATTGAAGTCGGAACATATACAGGATACAGTGCATTATGTTTGGCAGAGGGGTTAACTAAATCTGGATCTTTACATACTATTGATATAAACGAAGAAACTACCAGCATTGCAAGGAGGTATTTCGACAAATCAGAATTTTTTAATAAGATACATCAACATATTGGTAATGGATTAGAAATTATACCTAAAATTGAATGTAATTTTCAACTTGCATTTATTGACGCCGACAAAGAAAATTATTCAGCATATTTTGACTTAATTATTGAAAAAATGGATATAAATGGTTACATAATTGCTGATAATGTTCTATGGAGTGGTAAAGTAGTAAATAAACAGCTTGATAATGAAACCAGAGCTTTAGACGAGTATAACAAGAAAATGATGAATGATGAAAGAGTTGAAACTATGTTATTACCTATAAGAGATGGCTTAATGATATCAAGAAAAATACGCTAAAATAAATTACAAAAAATATTTTATAAAAAATAATGTATTATTTTTGTAATAAAAAATGTTTGACAATTTAAAAGTCGCATTCCAAGATAAATCTGACTTTGATTTAAATAGATCATATTTTCTTTTCTTGGCAATTAGTAAACCTATCATTTCTAAAATATTAATTTCATTTCTAAAGATAGCAATGACATTCAGATTACCAGTATCTTCAATAATTGAAGCTACAGTATACAAACATTTCTGTGGTGGTATTGATATTAATAAATCTCAGGCAACTATTGATAATTTATGGAAATCTAAAATAGGAACGATATTAGATTACTCAGCAGAAGGAAAGGAAACAGAAGATGATTACAATATAGTTATGCATCAAGTATTAGAATCTATTAACAAGGCAAAAGATACCAATAAAATTCCTTTTACAGTTTTTAAACCCACAGGACTAACAAGATTAAAACTTCTTGAAAAAATGAGCTCAAATACTACTTTATCAAATAGAGAAAAACAAGAAAAAAAAATTCTTTATTAGCAGAATAGAAAAAATATGTGAAAACTCAAGTAAAAATAAAGTTCCTGTTTTTATTGATGCTGAAGAAAGTTGGATTCAGGATCCAATAGATAAAATTGCTTTTGAAATGATGCTGAAGTTCAATAAAAATAAAGCATATATATTTAATACTATTCAACTATACAGAACTGATAGATATAAATACCTTGAACAACTTATTAAAGCAGGTAGAAGTAAAGATATATATATTGGTGTTAAACTTGTTAGAGGGGCATATCACGAACAGGAAATACAGAGAGCATTAGAAAAAAACCTTGTCTGTCCTGTACATACCTTAAAAGAGAATACAGACAAAGATTACGACGATGCTCTTGAACTATGTATGAAAAATATTGATTTAGTATCAGTTTGTGCAGGTACTCATAACGAAAACTCCTCAAAAAAATTAATTAATTTAATTGAAAATTACAATATTAGAAAAGATGATGATAGAATTTACTTCTCTCAACTTTTAGGTATGAGTGATAATATTTCTTACAATACTTCTAAAGCTGGATTCAATGTTGCAAAATATGTTCCATACGGTCCAGTTAAAGATGTTATTCCATATTTAATTAGAAGAGCTGAAGAAAACACATCTATAGCAGGTCAAATGGGAAGAGAGTTACAAAATATTGTTACTGAGAAAAGAAGGAGAAAATCTATTAAATCATAAAAAATTACTATAATCAGTAATTTTTAATTATCACAAATTTTTAATTCATTGTTAAAATAAAATTTCATAACGCGAACACTCTTATCATTATAATAACACAACTCAAACTCAACCGTTACTTTATCTCCTCTTAATGTGTTTTCAATTACAAAATATTGACATGGCTCTGAATTTTGATCAGATAAATCAAAATTAACATTACCATCATTTAGAACACCTAATAATTCATTTTTAGAAATATCAAAATAACTTAGTTGACACTCAGCCTTATCAGTAAAAATTGTTTTGTCATTTACTAAATGTGATATAACTCTTTTGTCCATATTAAAGTAATCTATATAAGCATAAAAGGTATTCTTCAACCTATTCTCTGGACCCATTGACAAAAAGAAAATTGAAATTAGAACTCCAAAACCAAAAAAAGAAAGTCTTCTTAACATATTTATAGAGTAGACATTATTAAATTTAAATCTTTGAATGGAATTTTAAAGTTCTTACTTAATGTTTTATTTGTTAGATAACCATTAAAAGTATAAACTCCTTTTCTTAGAGATTCATACCTTCTGATTGCATTACCAATACCTCCCTCTTCAGCTATAATTAATAAAATAGGTGTTAAGATATTACTTATTGCTATTGAAGCAGTTCTTGAAACTCTAGAAGTTATATTAGGAACACAATAATGAACTACATCATGCTCAACATATGTAGGATTATTATGAGTTGTTAATTTAGATGTCTCAAAACTTCCACCTTGATCAATACTAACATCAATAACTATAGCTCCATTTTTCATATCAACAACCATTTCCTCACTTACAATACATGGTACTTTGCCATTACCTACTTGCTGAGCTGAAATAACTACGTCTGCTCTTTTTAAAGCTTTTGCAAGTACTTTAGGCTGGATTGATGATGTACTTATTTTTTGATTGATATTATTTTGGATCCTTCTAAGTTTAGAAAAAGAATCATCAAAAACAATAACTGACGCTCCTAATCCTAGTGCAGTTCTGCAAGCATATTCAGCTACAGTGCCAGCTCCTATAACTACAACATTAGTTGGAATAGAACCTGTTATACCACCTAACATTAAACCTTTTCCGCCCTTAGTATTTGAGAGATATTCACTAGCAATTAATAATGAACTATTTCCAGCAATTTCACTCATACTTCTAACTATTGGTAATTTATCTTGTTTATCTCTAATAAATTCAAAACCCAAAGAGGAAATATGCTTTATATTTAGCTCATTAAAATATTCAGTTTTTTGTGTACTCATTTGAACTGCAGAAATTAAGGTCTGATTAGAACGCATTAATTTAATCTCACTTTTTGTAGGAGGTTCAATCTTTAAAATCAAATCAGATTTAAAGACTTCTTCCTTAGAATATACTATTTCAGCTCCGTTTTCTGAATATTCTTTATCTGTAAAGCTAGAAGAGTCTCCAGCGCCTTTCTCAATAACTATAGTATGACCGTTAGCTACTAATAAACCAACAGAATCTGGAGTTAAACTAACTCTATTTTCTTGAAAGGAAGATTCTTTAGGAACTCCAATTATCAATTGCATAAAATCAGGTTTTACTTCTAACATTTCTTCTTTTGGTAGAAGACCAATAGAACTAAATACTTTCTTTTTTCCCATAACTAAATAATTATTTCAATAATTCGATGCATTCCTTCTAATTTAATTTTTATAACTATCATATCATCTTCAACTAATGACGGAATCTTCTCTGGCCATTCAATAAAACAATAATTATCACTAGCAAAATATTCATTAACACCAATGTCTAATGCTTCACTTTCATTTTCTAATCTATAAAAATCAAAATGATAGATTTTCTGTGCATCATTAATTGCATATTCATTAACTATTGAAAAGGTAGGACTACTTACAATATCAACAGTACCTAATTGCAAAGATAACTCTTTTATTAGAGTAGTCTTTCCAACACCCATTTCACCATAAAATATATACCTTTTAGAAAAACTAGTATATTCTAAAATTCTGTCTGCAACTTGACTGATATCATTTAAATTATTTAATGTCAGTTTTAAAGACATAATTATTTAGATTTTAAGCTAATAACTGGTATCAACATTTCTTCCATAGAGATACCCCCATGTTGATATGTATTCTTATAAAGATTAGCGAACTTATTGTAATTATTTTGATATACAAAGTACAAATCTTCTTTCGCAAAAATATATTTACTACTTAAATTTTGAGATGGCAGGAAGTATTCATTTGGATTATTTATAACAAAAACATCATTTTTGTTAAAGTTTAAATTTTTACCCTGCTTGTACCTAAGGTTAGAATTGACACTTCTATCCCCTATTATACGAGAAGGTTTATTAACGTTAATTGTACCGTGATCAGTTGTTATAATTAAGTTAGCCTTTTGTTTTGCGATTTCTCTCATTATGTCTTTCAAAGGAGAGTGAGAGAACCAAGATGCTGTTAAGGATCTATATGCAGAGTCATCATCAGCTAATTCTTTTATAACTTTCATATCTGTTCTTGCGTGAGAAAGCATATCAACAAAATTATATACAATAACATTTAACAAATTAGACTTCATATTCATTATTTTAGATATTGTTTTTCTTCCAGAATCAATATTTGTTATTTTAATATAACTGATTTTATCCCTTCCCTTACCTAAACGTTGAAAATTATCTAATAAGAAGTCATTCTCATAATTATTTTTACCTCCATCATCTTCATCATTTTTCCATTTTTCAGGGTATTTCTTTTCTAATTCAGATGGTAATAGTCCTGAAAAAATAGAATTTCGAGAATATTGAGTGGAAGTAGGTAGAATACTTGTATATAAATCATCATCTATTAAATTAAAATCTTCTAAAATATATGGTTCAATAATTTTCCATTGATCGTATCTTAAGTTATCAATAAGAACCATATATGTTGGTATATCATCATTAACTAGTGGAATAACTTTTTTGCGAATTAGATTATGAGACATTAAAGGTGAGTTTATTCCAGACAACCAATCTTTATAATTATTCTTTACAAATTTAAAGTATTGGGAGTTAGCATCGGATTTCTGCATTTCTAATATTTGCTCAAAACTATGATCACCTATTTTTTCAAGTTCTAATTCCCAATAAATTAATTTTTTATAAATTTTGTACCACTCCTCCTTATCCAAGTTAGAAGATATCTTTAAACTTAAGTTTCTGAAATCTTGTTGATAATTACTGGTTATTTTTTGATCAACTAATCTGTTCGAATCTATATTCTTTTTTATT
>NYTT01000018.1 GCA_002683775.1 Flavobacteriales bacterium | reverse complement strand
CTGTAAGTGAGGTAAATGTACCTGAACCAGATGTATTTGTATAACATCCTAAAACAGGATCACAATCGTATGTAGCTAGAGGAGAAGATATATTCCATGTATTTCCGTCCCATGCAATTGTATCGCATGTATTACAGGCAGATCCTAAAGGAGGATTTGCTTGTAAATTATGTTGGTATAAACTATCATATAAGAATACATTGGCACAGACAATAAAAGTATCACAAAGAAGCCCGTTAAAACCTCCTATATTTATAAAGCTAACAGGATTAACAGATAAAGCAGCTAATAAATTTACATTACCATCGGTTGAATAAGCCTCCCAAAATGATAATGAATCTATTACTTCAGGAAAGTTATTATTTAAATAGTTAGATGAGATTGTTAGAGTATCCTGACTATTATTAAGTTCATTGAAATCTATTAAATTACAATCAAAAGTTGGAATCAAAGAACCATTATATGAGTATGTACTTGTATATACACAACCAGTTGTCGTAGTAACTGTACATGTATAAGAACCAGGACTATTGACATTTATTATTTGAGTAGTATCTCCATTTGACCATAAATAAGTGTCGGGATAATTATTTGCACAACCTGCACTACCACCAACATTGTAAGTCCAGTCAGCTGATAAATTAGTGCCTGAAGCTGAAATTTGCAAATTACCGTAGTTACATGGATTCATTAAAGTAATAACCTGAACTGAATCTGTATCTATACAATAGTTAATTGTTGTAGAGTCAAAATATGTAACAGTCAAAGTAGTATATGGAGATGTAACATTAGATAAATCTCCATAAGTATGACAAGGATTTTGTTGAGTTGATGTAGTGCCATCTCTAAAGTCCCATAAATAAGACACAGAATAATTTAATGACCATCCAGGAGAAACAGATGAGCTATCAGAGAAATTTAATGTCCCTGACCCTCCATTGTCAGAAATTGGATTTGAATTACATTGAGCATGTGCTAAAACTAAGCTCATTGATACTATAAATGATAATATTATTTTTTTCATATGTATAATTTTTAATGTTAAAAGTTATACAAAATTATAAAGATAATTTACACCATCACTTAACATATGTTAAAAAAAATTAAACTTTAGATGCTCTGATTCTACTTAAACTTTGTTGGGTAATGCCAAGGTAAGATGCAATATGTAAGTTAAGTGCAAATTGATCTAAACCTTTATAGTATTCAAGAAATAACTTATACCTTTCATTTGCAGAAAGATGAAGTAAGTTTAAAATTCTACGATTTAATTTAACTAAATTCATCTGTAGATTACTTCTGTGATATGTCTCTAATAGTGGGAATTTTTTAAAAATTTCTTCAATGTCAAAAATTGATGCTTCAATTAAAGTAACATCTGAAATACATTCAATAGTTAGTGAAGCCCTCTCATCAGTATATAACGACATATAATCAGAAATCCAATTGTCCTTTACAGAAAACTGGACTGTATGTTCTTTAGCATTATCATCAGTATAGTATGATCTAATACAACCATCTACTACAAAATAAGTAGATTTTACATTAGCTTGATTCTGTTTTATTAAAACAGTACCTTTTTCTAAGATCTTAACTTTAGATATTGATCTTATTTGGGTTTTAATTTTACCATCTAATTTAACAAAACGCTCAATATGATTAAATAATGATTCCAAATTATATTTTTAAAAATATATTTGTATGAAATTAATTTCCATTTACAAATAAAGTGCAACAAATATATCATAGATTATAACTTAAAAGTTTAACATATGCTAATTTTCTTACGAGTTCAAAAAATTAAAGAAATGGAATGATAGAGAGTTCCTTAGCTTTAGCTTCAACCATTATATCCACATCTAACCCGTAAGTGTCCGGAAGATTATTTATATAATCTGAATGTGCTTGTAATTTAATTTCACTATTATTTTCGTGTACAGATTTAGATTCTGAGTAATGAACTACAGGTATAACACCCTTGGGCCAAGTTGATACAGCTAATTTCAGAGCTTCCTTCTCGCTCAAATCACCAGAACAAAATTTATGATGATGGTAATCAAATACAATTGGAATTCCAATTTTTTCATATAGATACATTAAGTCTAAAACTGAATACATTGATGCTTTATCATCATTCTCAACTGTCAATCTAGTTCTTACGTTTTCAGGTAGTTTTTTAAAATTAGTACAAAATCTATCCATTGCTGCCTTTTTATCACCATATACACCATTACAGTGAATGTTTATTTTGTTATATGTAGAATTACTTAATGAAAGTAAATCAAACAACTCTGCATGTATGTTTAAATCAGAAATCGTATTTTCAACTACTGATGCACTAGGAGAAACTAAAACATTAAAAGGTCCGGGGTGAGATGTTAACCTTAGCTTATTTTCTTTTGCATAATCACCTATGCTTAACAATTCACTTTTAATTAAATTATATTGAGGAAGTTGAGATAATTTATAATGAGAGGCCCAAGGAAACATATCAGATGAAACCCTGAAGAAATTTATATTATTTGCAACATTCCATTTAAGTATTTCACTTAAATCCTTTACATTTAACAACGCTAATTCACTAGCGTAATCAATTCCTTTTCTTAAGAAAGTTTTTTTAACCATACTTCTGTTACAACAAACTTTTGTTTTGTTTTTTGCTAATGTTAAATTAGCACATGCATATCCTAAATTCATAATATCTAATTGTTAAATAATGTATTAAGTTTCTTTTTTCTGAAATCAAAAATTTGATTTACTCTTTTTTTAATAAATAGAAAATGGACTAACTTACCTATTACACCAAATGGTAATTTATAGTCCACAATATCTTTCATCACTACTCCATTTACAGATGAATGAATAAAATGTTTATGGTGCCAAAAAACAAATGGGCCAAACCTTTGCTCATCAACAAAATATTCCTCTTCAACAACATGGGTTATCTCTGTTACCCACCTAAAAGGGATTTTAAGAACTGGTGTTAGAATATACTGAATAATCTGACCTTGATACATTTTTCTATCATGACCTGAAATTATATTAAACCCCATATAGGGCGGTGTAATATCTTTTAAATTCTTAGGATTTGAGAGGAATTCCCACGCTTTGTCTTTTGAAATATTAAGTTCTTGAGTTGATATATATTGATACATATTTTAAAGTAAGTTAAGTGTTATTTAATAAATTTTTTAAGTAAAATGGGTAAGATCAAAAGATCAAATATCAAGGCAAATAATGCTGATATCATAGTAATATATGCGAGCTGACTAATTGATTTAAACTCTGAAAATAATAATGGTATTAAAGTAACGATAATTATTAGAGTAGTTTTTATAACTGCATGAAATGTATTATCATAACAATATGTAATAGATTGAATGATTGAATGTTTAGACTTTCTATTTATACTGTATGCAGATATTATATGTATGGAATCATCAACAATTAAACCAAATACAATTGCAAATATAAATGCGTTTGATAAACTAAGATAAAAGCCAAAAAAAGAAAGGACTCCTAAACAACTTAACATTGGCACTAAGTTTGGTATGAGTGAAACAAATAAATACCTTAGGTTAAAATCATTAATTACAACAAAAATAAAACCAATTAGAACAATTGCAAGAAGAAGGCCAGTAAGAACTTCATAAGTTAACTCATTGCTGATTTGATCAAACAAATAACCTACTCCACCAATTGAAAAATCATATTTATAATTATCAGTAAAATCATTAATAGCATTATAGAGTTTCTTAGATTCAACAGCACCAATATCATTAATACGAGCTTTGACTAGTGTTGTGTCTTTTCTTTCAAATACTATATCAGTTGTAGTTTTCTTAGATGCTAAAAATTCTGTAAAATCTCTTGTAGAGCTTTTGTCTGAATTTACTAAAGAAAAAGAAAGAGGCTTTATGCCGCCAAAGTTTTTTTCAAAATAATTAATTTCTTTATATAGTTCTGATTTTGGATTAATTTCGTCTGTCAAGAAATTATCAATATTAATACTTAAAATACCGACGACACTTAGAAATAAAAACAAGGAAACAACAATTTTTTTATTATGATCAAACGCTTTAAAAATAAACTCTAGAGTTTTAATAGTTAACTTTTCTTTGACTCTTGAAATAAGATTTAAATCAATTACTAGTGCATAAGAAGTTACAATGATAAATAGACAAATAAAAATCGATAAAGTTGTGACAACACCAAATCTCATTAATGGTTCAAAAGAACCAAAAGTAAAACTCAAAAAACCAATAGCTGTTGTTAATGAAGTTAAAAATACTGGCTTACCAATATTTAAGAGTTGATAATTAAACAATTTATATTTATTACTTGTAAGATGTTTATGATTAAGTAGATGCATAAAATCAGAAATTGTGATAATAAAAATAATGGCAGGAATTATTATCATTATCAGTTCAATTCCACCGAATAAAAAATTAGATATTGAAAAAGAATAACAAATTGATAATATTATTGAAGAAACACATGCAAAGACTAGCTTTATACTTCTGATAAAATACCATAACATTATACTACACAGAAGAACACTAAAAATAATGAAAATGATAATCTCATTTAAAATCTTTTGCTTCATGTATATCTCTGACTTGATCTGGCCAGTCACATTTATATTTGATCTAGAAATATTTGAAAATTTTATTTCTAAATCATTTATAAAATCAATTTTCAGTTCCTCATCTACTAAATTCTTACATTTAATGACAAAAAGTAAATTTTTCAAGTCCTTAGATATAAAATGACTTTTAAAATTTTTTATATTGTTTAATGAATTATTAAAGTTATCAGCAGATTTTAAATCAACTAACTTAATTGGTATTGGAATGAATGACTCACTTAACAAGACTCTTTCATTGAAAATACTTTTAACAGATTTCACATAATAATTTGAGTCTAACTGATCAATAACATCCTTAATTGATTTAGCAGATACATAAGAAAACTCTTCATCTAATTTTACACCTAACAATAATAAATTACTATCATCAATTGATTTTTCAATTATGTCTTTATCAACATTTGATAATTCAATTATTCTTTCGCTATCAAAATAAACTTTAAAAGATTGTAAGTTGTATAAACTCAAAATACAGCCAAAGATTATTAAAATGAAATTTAAATAACGATATTTCCAGAAATATTTAATCAAAATAATTATTGATTATAGAATACATAAAGACATCTATATTAAGCTATCAATCTTTTTTGCCATTAAATAATCATTTTCGTGTAAGCCATCAATCTTGTGAGTAAACAAATTAATTTTTACTGTTTTAAAATTTATATGAATGTAAGGATGATGCCCTTCTAATGTAGCAAGTTGAGCTACTTTATTAGAAAAAAATATAGCCTTGTCAAAGGTGTTAAACACAAAGTTTTTAACTAGTTTTCTTTCATCAATAACAAACCAATCATCACTGATTAGTTTGTTATATTTTGAAATTTGATTTGTATCTAGGGGAGGTATTCCTCCTTGACATGGAACACAGTTTTTGTTTATAAACATATTTAAAAGATTAAAATATTATTCAATTAAAGAAGTAATTTTGTTACTAAGAGGACCAGTCATTGAATAAAAATAATTCAAGAGCTCACCGTTTTTATCTACTATATATTTTTGAAAATTCCACTTAACAGTACTGCTTGTTTTTCCATTTAGTTCTTTTTGAGTCAACCACTGGTAAAGTGGATGCATTCCTTCACCTTTAACTTCTATTTTCTCAGATATAATAAAAGTAACTCCATAATTAGATGAACAAAAGTTCTTTATTTCCTCAGCGTTTCCAGGTTCTTGTCCACCAAATTGATTACATGGCAATCCTATAACTACTAAATCGTTCTGATATTGTTGATGTAATTTCTCTAATTCTGTGTATTGACTTGTGAAACCACACTTTGATGCAACATTGACAAAAAGAATATATTTATCATCAAATGATTTGAGGTCGATTTGTTTACCATTAATATCATTTAATTTAATGTCATAAAATGATTCATTAGCTTGAGATAATGTTGAAGTTAGTATCATAATTATTACTAGTATATGTTTCATATTTTGATTATTTGGAATAAAAGTAAGGTAAAAAATGTATTTCTTTTTATTAACCTTTTATTAATTAAAACTTGTTGTATCTTTTACCTTACTTGATTATTCATTATTTTATTAAACGTTTTATT
>NYTT01000075.1 GCA_002683775.1 Flavobacteriales bacterium | reverse complement strand
TTAAAAATTGTAGAGCAATCAAGTACTGGAGCGGGAACAAATATAATTGCAGGCTTAGCAACAGGGATGATATCAACATTTCCTACAATCTTACTATTTGCTGGAGCTATATGGAGTTCGTATGCTTTTGCAGGATTTTATGGTGTAGCTATGGCAGCATCTGCAATGATGGCTACTACTGCAATGCAATTAGCTATTGATGCATTTGGACCAATTTCTGATAATGCGGGTGGTATTGCTGAGATGAGTGAGCAAGATCCAATTGTAAGAGAAAGAACGGATATATTAGATTCAGTAGGAAATACGACTGCTGCAACAGGTAAAGGTTTTGCAATTGCTTCTGCAGCATTAACTTCTTTAGCTTTGTTTGCTGCGTATGTTACTTTTACTGGAATAGATGGTATAAATATTTTTAAAGCTCCTGTTTTGGCAATGTTGTTTGTTGGAGCTATGGTTCCAGTAGTTTTCTCTGCTTTAGCAATGAATGCTGTTGGAAAGGCGGCAATGGAAATGGTATATGAAGTAAGAAGACAATTTAAAGATATACCAGGAATAATGGAGGGCACCGGTAAGCCAGAATATGATAAGTGTGTTGAGATTTCTACTCAAGCTTCATTGAAAGAAATGCTTGCACCTGGTCTTCTAACTATTTTATTTCCATTGATAATTGCTTTTGTTCCAATGTTATTTGGAATGAACAATATGATTATTGCTGAAATGCTTGGAGGTTATATGGCAGGTGTAACTGTATCTGGTGTTCTATGGGCTATTTTCCAAAATAATGCTGGTGGAGCCTGGGATAATGCTAAAAAGTCATTTGAAGCAGGTGTAATGATTAATGGTGAAATGACGTATAAAGGTTCGGATGCACATAAAGCGTCAGTTACTGGTGATACAGTTGGAGATCCATTTAAAGATACTTCTGGTCCATCGATGAATATTTTAATAAAATTAACTTGCTTGATTGGTTTAGTTATTGCTCCTGTATTGGGTAATGGCGAACACGGTAATAGTGAAAAGCCCGATTTAATTAATATTGAGGCAACAGAAGAAATAGAGCTGTCATCAAAAACGTCTATAAACATATATGCTCAGGCTTCATTGTCTGGCTATGTAGTTGAATCTAAAGTTTTTGAGATGCTTACTATTGATAAATTTGAATGTCAAGATGATATTATATGTCAGAAAATTAGTGATAAATTCACATTTCCAATTACTTTTACGGCTAATTCAGACAAAGAAAATCAAGAAAATAAACTATCAGGAGTGTTAACTTTTTTCGAAGGTTCAAAGTTGGATGTTGAATTAGAATACATTTTCAAAAGAAATGAAAATGGCATTATGTTTATGACAGGAAAAATTCCAGTAGTGTCGGTAAATATTGATGGAATTGAAAATAATTTTATTTTAAATGTTAAGGCAAAGAAATAATAAAAACTATTTTAAAATAAAACGGAGATAGTTCTATGTTTTATTTTAAAATAAACCATTTATTTCTGCATCTATTTTCTCAATTATAGCACTTAAATCTTCGTCACTCTCGGCATAATTTATATTATCAACATCAATGATTAATAATTTACCTTTAGTATACTCAACGATCCAGGCCTCATAGCGTTCATTTAGTCTAGTTAGGTAATCTAAACGAATACTGTTCTCATAGTCTCTTCCTCTTTTTTGTATTTGCTCAACTAAAGTAGATACGGAAGCTCTTAAATAAATTAACAAATCTGGTCCGTCAATAAATCCATCCATAAGATTAAATATCTCCATATAATTATCAAAGTCTCTTGAACTCATAAGACCCATCTGGTGTAGGTTTGGGGCAAATATTTTAGCATCTTCAAAAATCGTTCTATCTTGTATATATGTTTTGCCACTTTCTTTAATTGAAACAATTTGTCTGAATCTACTATTTAGAAAATAAACTTGTAAGTTAAACGACCATCTTTGCATATCTTTATAAAAGTCATTTAAGTATGGATTGTTTTCTACATCTTCATAATGAGCTTCCCATTTATAATGTTTTGATAGTTTAGTAGTAAGTGTTGTTTTCCCTGAACCTATGTTTCCTGCTATGGCGATGTGCATTTTTATAATTTTTTGTCTAAAATAAAAAAAGTATTATTGATAAATATGATAATCTGAATTTAGTGTTGATTATTGTTGAAAACTTCTGCTGATAGAAATAATATTATCTGCTAGTTCTCTATTTTCAGAAAGCCTGGGGATTTTAAACTGGCCTCCAAGTCTATTATTTTCCTTTAACCATATATAAAATTCATTATTTTTAAGTACAACTAGTTTGGGAGCTTGAAGAATAATGTTTTGATATCTTTTAGCTTCATAGTCAGAATTTGTTTTTTTTAAGGAAATGTCAATTTCCTTAATAAACTGGTTTAGATTTTCAGGTTTCTTGTTAAACTCAATAAGCCATTGATGACAACCACAATGTTCATCTAGAAATATTGGAGCAACCGTATAATCAGAAATTGAACAATTAAATTTTTCACAACAATATGTTATTGCTCTGTCAGTATTATGTACCATTAATTCTTCGCCAAAGCTATTAATACAAGATGTAATTCTTCCTGTAATCTTAATTCTAAAAGGAAAAGTTGTAGTGAAACAAACAACATCCCCAATTATATATCGCCACAAACCAGCATTTGTAGTGATAATAATAACATAATTGACTTTTTGCCTTACTTGATTTAAACCAATGGTTTCTCTTATTCCTTTATTATAATCAGATATTTCAATAAATTCATAAAATATTCCATTATTAAGTAGTAGTAGTAGACCTTTACTTTTTTTTAGGTCTTGTAAGCCAAAGAATCCTTCGGATGCATTATACCCTTCAAGATAATTCATTTTATTATTTGGAATTAATGTGTCAAATTGACTTCTATATGGTTCAAAGTTAACTCCACCGTGCATATACAACTCTAGATTCGGCCAAACTTCGCAAATATTTTTTTTACCACTAATTTTCACTATTCTTTTGAGAAGAATTAACATCCATGAAGGTACTCCAGTAATATTTGTAATATTTTCATTTATTGCTTGTAATGCTATTTTATTTAATTTTTGATCCCATTCTTTCATTACCGCAGTTGAGATGTCAGGAACACGATGATAGCTTACCCAAAATGGAAATTCATCAAGTAAAATTGCTGACAAATCGCCAATTTTATTAGATAAATTCTTTGATATTGATCCCCCAAGCATTAACCCTTTCCCATTGTAAATGTTTTTCTTAGGAAAATTATTTTCATATAAAGATAACATGTCTTTACCTGATCTAAAGTGACAATGAGATAGGGAATCTTTAGTTATTGGTATATATTTACTTTTATTATTTGTTGTTCCTGAAGATTTTGCAAAGAATTTCACTTTGCCGGGCCAAAGAATATTTTTTTCATTATTTCTTGCCTTTTTAATATATGGCTCAATATCTTCATATGCTCTTAATGGGATATTGTTTTTGAATGTACTAATATCTTTGATATCATGAAATTTATGATCCTTACCAAACTTTGTTTTTTTGCCTTTTTTTATTAGATTTTCAAATACTATTTGTTGATACTTAGTTGGATTATTAATCCATCTATAAATACTATTATTACGTTTTCTCATCAAAAAAGAAAGTAATGTGTTTTTTAGAGTGAATTGAATCAAATGTGTAAATTTAAAAGCTGAAAAATACAAAAAATATGTTTCGAAATACACTAAAAAAAATGAACACATCATTAAAGGATGTAGTAAACTATACTCTAGATATACATGGAGAGATTCACGATATGAATAGATATATTGGTAAAAAATTAATTATTAAATGGAGTGGAAATGTTGTATGTAGTTGCGAAAAAGTAATGACATCTTTTTATAGGAATTCAGGATACTGTTATAAATGTTATTGGGAATCCCCTTTAGCATCACAATCTATTTTTAAGCCTGAATTATGTACTGCACATTTAGGTATTGAGGAAAGGGATTTAGATTGGGAAAAAGAATTTCAACTTACTCCGCATTATGTTTATTTAGCTAATTCTTCTGGTATTAAAGTTGGGATAACTAGAGGAACACAGGGTGTTATAAGATGGATGGATCAGGGAGCAAGTCAAGCTATATTGTTAGCTGAAGTTCCAAACAGAAGATTCTCTGGAGATATTGAGGTTTCACTGAAGCGTTTTGTAGCAGATATAACTAATTGGCGTAAGATGCTTTCGGGATCACCAGATAAAGTTGATCTAGTCAAAATGAAAGAGGAACTTTCAGTTCATGTGCCAGATGAATTAAAACAATATATTTTACCGGATAATACAGTGACAGAGATAAACTACCCTGTTACCAAATATCCAGTTAAGATTAAAAGTGTAAAACTTGAAAAGTATCCAACTATAGAGGGAGTTTTATTAGGAATTAAAGGTCAATACCTCTTGCTTGATAACGATAGAGTTTTTAATGTAAGGTCCCATGAAGGTTTTATTTCTGAGTTTAGTGTACAAGAAACAATTCAAAAAACTTTATTTTAATTTAATTGTGAAAGGGAGTCTAGCTTGTACTTTATCTCTACTAAGTAGATTTTCAATTGGCTTTGTTAATTCAGTGCGTATTCCTATTTTATCAAGTAAAATATTTGAAATATTTGAACCTGAGGCAAATTTAGTTGCAAATTCTGAAAAAGGATCTTTCTTTTTTGGAAGTGATATAATACGATAATCATCAATATTAGCTAATGTTGATGCTATATCAATAGCTTTCTCAATGCCACCGTAAGTATCAATTAGCCCTATTCTCTTTGCATCGTATCCTGTCCAAATTCTTCCTTGTCCAATCTCATCAACAGATGACTTGCTAATATTTCTGCCTTCTGAGACATGAGTGATAAATGTCTCATAAACATTTGCTATACTTTTTTGAATCTTTCTTTTTTCATAATTAGTTAGTGGTCTATTAATCCCCATGTCAGCATATTTATTTGTATTGGCTGTATCAATAGTAATTCCTAATTTATTCTTATAGAAATTTTGTAAGTTAGGTATCATACCAAACACACCTATTGAGCCAGTAAGCGTTGTTGGATTTGCTACAATACTATCTGCAGCACACGCAATATAGTAACCGCCACTTGCCGCATAATCACCCATAGAAACCACAAATGGTATTTTTGCTTCTTTCGTCAATATAGTTTCTCTCCATATTACATCTGAAGCTAAGGCACTACCTCCACCCGAATTAATTCTAAAGACAATGCCTTTGACATTTTTATCTTCTCTAGCATCTTTAATCGCTTTAGCAGTAGTTTCTGAGCCAATGCTGCTTTCGCTTCCCTTACCAGAACTTATTGAGCCAGTGGCATAAATTATAGCAATTTTATTTCTACTAATATCTTTTGTATTGATTTTCACACTAGAGTACTTATTAATAGAAATTATATTCAACTTTTCACTCTGGGATAGAGATAATAAGCTGTCATTAACCTGATCTTGATACATTAAAGCATCAACATAATTTAATTCAATACAAGATTTAGCATTTTCTAACGAGAGTTGATCTGCATGATTTTGAACCTCAGAAATAGTAAGGCCTCTTTGATTAGCAATGCTATCCATTAAATTATCAGCTATTGAGTTAAGAAAAAGGGACATCTGTTCTCTGTTTTCTGCGCTCATTTTAGTTAAAGTAAAAGGCTCAACAGCGCTTTTAAATTTTCCGTGTCTAATAATTTGCATATCTATATCAAGTTTTTCTAGTAGACCTTTATAAAACATTGGAGATGCAGAAAGTCCTTTTAAATCTATTACACC
>NYTT01000074.1 GCA_002683775.1 Flavobacteriales bacterium | reverse complement strand
GAAATAGCTGCTTTATAAGTCATTCCTCTAGAAAGTCTTAAAACATCATTTAGTGCATCTTCTTTATTAGAGTAATTCCACATCCTGGTTCCACCTAAAGCAGGTCCCAGTGTTGTATCATGAATTGCAATAATTGCTTTAAGACCAGTATCCTTATCTTCACAATATACTACATTTTCATGTCCTGAAACGATAATTTTTTTGATTGATAAAATATCTTTAGATTTTGTAACTGGTGAATTGGCTGTTTTCATAAATATGTCAGTTTTTATTCTTATTAATTTAATAACTCAAATTCTATGTGAAATAAATCATATTTTTAAAGCGGTCGCGAATTTACTTATTATTTTTGGCAAATCATTTAAAGTATTTACTCAATTCATGCAAAACTTAAAATATCTCAACAAATTTCTTTGGAATTATCGTAATTCACTAATAATTGGCGGATTATTTATTTTAATTGCTAATTTATTTGCTCTATATCCTGCAGAGTTTGTAAGAAAAGCATTTGATTTTGTATCAGAAAATATTAATAAAGATAATAACTCTAATTCTGTAATTTATCTCAAGTTAATTAAATATAGCGCTCTTATTATCTCATTTGCCTTGCTAAAAGGGCTGTTTATGTTCTTCATGAGACAAACAATAATTGTTATGAGTAGAAAAATTGAATTTGATTTAAAAAATGAAATCTACAATCAATATCAAAACTTAAGTATTAGTTTTTACAACAAAAACAAAACAGGTGATTTAATGAACAGGATTTCTGAAGACGTGAGCAGAGTGAGAATGTATTTAGGACCTGCAATTATGTATGGTATCAATACAACGATATTGTTTTATTTAGTCATAAGCAAAATGATGAGTGTAAGTCATAAACTTACATTATATGTACTAATTCCTCTACCAATTTTAGCTTGCTTAATATATATAGTAAGTACTAAAATCAACAAAAAGAGCGAAAGAGTACAAGCACAATTATCTGCCTTGACGACCATATCACAAGAAACATTTTCAGGAATTAAGATAATCAAGTCATTTAACAATGAGAAAAATTCATGGCTCATGTTTCTTAGTGCATGTAAGCAATACACATCTAAACAAATAAATCTAGTTAAAATTGAAGCTATTTTCTTTCCATTAATAGTAACAATGATTGGAATGAGTACAATATTTATTATTTACGTTGGTGGAATGGAGAGCTATAGTGGAAACATAACAACAGGTAATATTGCTGAATTCATTATATATGTTAATATGTTAGCTTGGCCAGTAGCTTCATTAGGATGGATTACATCAATAATTCAAAGAGCTGCCGCATCCCAAAAAAGAATAAACAACTTCTTACTTATAAAACCTGAAATTCGCAATAAGTCTAATAATAATTCAAAAATAGAAGGTGATTTACATTTCAAAAATGTTTCATTTATACATAATGACACAAAAATTAAAGCATTAAACAAAATTAATTTCGTAATTAGAGAAGGGAAGTCGCTTGGGATATTTGGTAAAACAGGTAGTGGAAAATCAACAATTGCAAACCTTGTTTGTAGACTGTATGACCCAAACAGTGGAAAAATATTATTAGGAGATAAAGATTTAAAAGACCTTAATCTTTACAACTTACGATCATCAATTGGATATGTTCCTCAGGACGGATATTTATTTTCAGGTACTATTAGCGAAAACATATCATTCTCTTCAAACAAAAAAACAGATCAAGAAATAAAAAATGCATCAAAAAAAGCAGAAATATTTGATGAAATTACAAACTTCTCACAAGGATACAACACAATAATAGGGGAAAGAGGTGTAAAGCTTTCAGGAGGACAAAGGCAAAGATTAGCAATTGCACGTACATTCTATAAAAATCCTGATTTATATATCTTTGATGATTGTTTATCAGCTGTGGATGCTAAAAAAGAACAAAAAATTTTAAGAAATCTAAAAAAATTAACCGAAAGAAAAACATCAATACTAATCAGCCATAGAATCTCAACAATTAAACATTGTGACAATATAATAGTTTTAGATAATGGAGAAATAGTTGAACGCGGATCACATGAGAATCTTATTAAAAACAAAGGGATTTACTACCAAATCAATGAAACTCAAAATAATTCAATATAGAACGTAAAAAAGATTTCTATTTGTTAATAATTTATTAAGCTCGATAAGTTAAAAGCATATAAATATCACTTACCTTTATACTTTAAAAATTAATTCTAGTAATGGGAAAAATAATCTCTATCGCAAATCAAAAAGGAGGTGTTGGAAAGACTACAACAGCTATTAATTTAGCTGCAAGCTTAGGGGTTCTTGAAAAGAAGGTCTTATTAGTTGATGCAGATCCGCAAGCAAATTCAACTTCAGGTGTCGGTTTTGATGCAAATGACATTAAAAACAGCGTATACGAATGCTTAATTGGTAAAGCAGAAACTAGTGACTGTATTATAAGTACCAAAAGCCCAAATTTATTTCTACTTCCAGCGTCAATTAATTTAGTTGGCGCAGAAATAGAATTAGTTGAAAGTATTGAGAGAGAATATAAAATGAAAAAAGTATTGACTTTAATTAAAGATCAATTTGATTACATTATTATTGATTGTGCTCCTTCATTAGGCTTATTAACTCTAAACGCATTATCTGCTTCAGATAGCGTAATAGTACCTATTCAATGCGAATATTTTGCTCTTGAAGGATTAGGAAAGCTACTTAATACAATCAAAATCGTACAGCAACGATTTAATATCGACCTGCAAATAGAGGGTTTATTACTTACTATGTATGACACTAGATTAAGACTAGCAAACCAGGTTGTTGAAGAGGTTAAAACACACTTTCAAGATATGGTTTTCAAAACTATTATTCACAGAAATGTAAGATTAGGTGAATCTCCATCTTTTGGAGAAACAATAGTGATTCATGATGTTGCAAGTAAGGGGGCTATAAACTATCTTAATTTAGCAAATGAGTTGTTACAGAAATTAACTATTACTAAATAATATTTATGGGTAAAGAAAGAGGAGCATTAGGAAGAGGGCTAGCATCAATATTAGGAACTAATATTACAGATATATCATCAAATTCAAAAGTAGAAAGCCAAACAATAACTGCAGAAAATTTAGGGAGATTTCATGAAGTTAACTTAAGTCACATAACAACTAACCCTTTCCAACCAAGAACGGATTTCAATGTAGAGAGATTAAATGAGCTTGCTTCATCTATTGAAAATTTAGGAGTTATACAGCCTATAACTGTTAGAAAAATGAAAGAGCAACAGTATCAGTTAATTTCTGGAGAAAGAAGATTTAGAGCATCTCAATTAGCAGGACTTATAAAAATACCAGCATTCATTAGAATAGCTAATGATCAACAAATGCTAGAAATGGCTTTGGTTGAAAACATTCAACGTGAAAATCTAAATCCAATTGAAGTTGCTCTAAGTTATAAACGACTTATAGATGAAATAAATCTTACACAAGAAGAATGTAGTGAACGAGTTGGAAAAAACAGAAGTACAATATCAAATTTTTTACGACTTCTAAAACTACCTAACGAAATACAGAAAGCATTAATAAATGGTAAAATAAGTAATGGACATGCTAGATCACTAGTCTCCATTAAATCAGAGGAATCACAAATTAATTTATTTTATGACATTATAGAAAATGGCTACTCAGTTAGAGAAGTAGAACAACTCTCGAAAGAGTTCTCATCAAAAACATATAAACAAATTTCGAAAGTTAAACCACCTAAATATACAGTGCCATTTAAATATCAAAAAATTATACATGATTTATCTAAGAAAACTAATACTTCCCTTGAACTAAAGTATAATGAAAATGGAAAAGGAAAACTCATAATTCCTTTTAGTAATGACAAAGGGCTAAGTGATTTAATTAATCTTCTAAATAAATAATTTGATTTTGAAAAAAAAATCACTTTTCTTGTGTTTCTTTTTCTTAAGTATATTAGTGTCCGCTCAGAGTTTTAAAAGCAAGAATGCTAAAAAAGCATCTCTTTATTCTGCAATAATTCCTGGTGCAGGACAAATATACACCAAAAAATATTGGAAAATACCAATAATTTATTCTGGACTTATTGCATCTGCGTATTACATTAAACAAAATAACGATCAGTATAAACTCTACAGATCCACCTATTTAAATAGAATAAATAATGAT
Organism: Flavobacteriales bacterium; assembly: GCA_002683775.1. Taxonomy (GTDB): domain Bacteria; phylum Bacteroidota; class Bacteroidia; order Flavobacteriales; family BACL11. The sequence goes on along the minus strand of NYTT01000074.1, from coordinate 1,474 downwards.
AATAACACTGATCAATTTCAAGGAGAATATTCAAATCAAGATTTAGTAACACTTACAGATTTTTACAGAAGAAATCGTGAGGTATCAACCTTATTATTTACGCTTACCTATCTTTTAAATATTATTGATGCTTCAGTAAGTGCACATCTTTTTAGTTTTGATGTATCTGAAGATTTATCAATGAATATAAAACCAATATATTTTATCCATTCTAAATCTTCTGGCATACAATTATCATTCAATCTTTAATCAATTGTATTTTTTATTGAATTTAAAAATATAGTTTATATTTTTGAGACATGAAAATAGCACTAATAGGAAATGGGAAAATGGGCAAGAAAATTAATGAATTAGCTTCTCAAAAAGGACATTATATAGTATGTTGCTCTGACTCAAAAACATCTATTGAAACTCTTGATCTTTCTAATGCAGATGTTGCTATTGATTTCAGCACACCTGATTCAGCTTTTAAGAATATTACACATGCAATTTATAGTAATATACCTGTGATATCTGGAACTACTGGATGGCTGGATAAGAAATCTGAAATTGAAGACTTATGTACCAAAAAAAAAGGTGCCTTCCTATATTCATCTAATTTCAGTATTGCAGTTAACATTTTTTTTCAACTAAATAAAAATCTAGCTAAATTAATGCAACAATATAAATACGACTGTACTATTAATGAAATTCATCACACAGGTAAAATTGATTCTCCAAGTGGAACAGCAATAACATTAAAACAAGATATTGAGACTATAAATCACAGAAATATAACTGTAAAAAGTCAAAGAATTAAGGATACTGTAGGAACACATCGAATTAATTATTCATCATTAAATGATGAGATTGAAATAAAACATACAGCTACAAATCGAGAAGGTTTCGCTAAAGGTGCTATTTTAGCAGCCGAATGGATAATCGGAAAGACAGGTGTGTTTGATATGAATGATATAATTAAATAAAAATATGAAATCAATAAAGAAATTACTTGGAAAGTCATTTAAAATTATCTCATTTATTTTAGCAACTATTTTATGGAGTTTATTTGTTTATAGTATTGAAGGTGAATGGCTTTATTTCGCACCTCTAATTGCTGGTGATATTTTGTTTTGGGAAACAATTTCATGGAAGTTTTGGAAAAAGAAAGATAAAAAAAAGCACAAAAGCAAAGGTGAATTTAGATCTTGGATTGATGCAATTGGGTTTGCTATAATTGCTGCTACAATTTTACGTACTTTTTTGATTGAGGCGTATACAATTCCAACATCTTCTATGGAAAAATCAATGCTAATTGGAGATTTCTTATTTGTTAGTAAAGTTGCATACGGACCTAGAGTCCCTATGACTCCTCTAGCAGTACCTCTTGTACATCATACAGTACCTTTTTTCGGTACAAAATCATATTCAGAATCTTTAAAATTTCCGTATCATAGAATGAAAGGACTTGGAAAAATTAAAAGAAATGATTGTG
>NYTT01000073.1 GCA_002683775.1 Flavobacteriales bacterium | reverse complement strand
TCTTGATCAGGTGAAATTATTGGTAAATATTCATCATTATTATCAGTAGATAAATATTTCACAACTTCAGGTTCAAAATCTACAGGGTTATTAATAATATCTGCTATCTCCTTAGCTTTATTATAAAGTCTAATTGCATCAGAATAATATGGGTCAGATATTTCTAAATCAATAGCCTTTTGAAGATACAAATTAGCTTTAATGAAATTATTTCTATAAAAGTTTATTTGACCAAGAAAGTAAAATGCATTTGGAAAATTATCAGGACAAGCTGTAATACAATCAAGTGCAAATTTCTCAGACTTAAAATAATTGGCATTAATCCATTCAATTTCTGATCTTAACTCTAAAAATATAGGTTTATTTTCAACTTTACTAAGAGCATCTATTGCATTATAATAAGAATTCTCAGAAATTAGCTTATTAATCCTCTTAATTTGCCTTTTTTCTGTTCTATTTTCAGGAGCACATACTTGTGCAAAGAGTCCTTTGGCAAACAATAAAAAGCAAAAATATATTAATATCCTCATTAAATAATTAAAAATCTATTTTGGTATCTTATTAAGCTTACCCTCTGAAGAAGCAACCACAGTTGCTACAGTTGCATCTCCAGTCACATTAACTACTGTCCTTAACATATCTAGTATTCGATCTACTCCGAAAATTAGTGCCAACCCCTCAGCTGGAACGTTTATAGCACCTAAAACAATAACAAGCATTACCATTCCAGCTCCTGGAACTGCAGCAGCTCCTATTGAGGCTAATGTAGCAGTTAAAACAATTGTTAGTTGCTGATTCAACTCTAAGTCAATACCAAAAGCTTGTGCTATAAAAACAGCAGCTACTGCTTGATAAAGAGAAGTTCCATCCATATTTATTGTTGCCCCAAGAGGTAATACGAATGATGATATTTCTTCAGATACACCTAAGTGCTCTTCACATCTTTCCATGGTTACTGGAAGTGTTGCCGCACTAGAGCTTGTAGAAAAAGCTAACATCTGTGCTGGTGACAATGCCTTAAAAAAATTAAAATAATTAATTTTTGTAAAACTTTTAATTATTGATGGATAAATAACAAGAATCATTAAAAGAAGTCCAACTATTACAGTAATAGAATATTTAGCTAGTGCAATAAACAATGAAGAACTTGCTCCAAAATCAACAACTAATGAAGCTAACAAAGCAAAAACACCATAAGGTGAAATTAACATGATTAAATCAACTATTTTTAATATAATATCATTTATTCCATCGAAAAACCCTTTTACAAATTTTGTATTTTCATCTGGAAGCATTACCATTGAGATACCAAATAGAATTGCAAAAAAGATAACTTGCAACATATTACTATTATTAGCTGAAGCATTTATAATATTAGTTGGGACAATATCCACTACAAATTGCAAAGGTCCTTCTCTACTAACTGTTTCAGCAACAATAATTTTTTCAGAAGTGTTTTTGTTTGTTAAATCTATAGAGCTTTTATCAAAATCAGATCCAGGCTTTATTACGTTAACTAATACTAATCCTATTGCTACAGAAACAACTGTAGATATTAAATAGAAAGCTATTGTCTTTGCTCCAATTCTACTAAGCCTTGAAATATCAGACAAGGATGCAACTCCTTTAACTAATGAGGCAAAAACAAGAGGTACTGCAATTAATTTTAATAAATTAACGAAAATTACTCCCCAAGGTTTAATCCAATCATTTGTAAAGTCTGTCCATAATAGTTTTGATGCAATCAACCCATAAACAACACCAAGTAACATACCAATTATTATTTTCCAATGTAATGCAATTTTCTTCATTTTAATAAATGTTACAGTTTAAGTTAATAAATAATTTTTCTTTTTTCTACTCTGCCATCATCAAAGAAATATATTTGTAATTGACTAGAAGATTTTAAAGTTTTTCTTCCAAACAAATCTGTTATTTTATAAATACCTTTAGAAGGTAGTTCACTATTATATGAACTTGTTGATAGAAGTGTTATACAATCATTTATATCAGAACATATAACAAGAGGGTCATATTCTAAATACAAAATATCTCCACAACCATTTGGCAAATCACATAATCCATTATCAATATTAGCAGTAGAATCATAATTACAAGCAATAGAATCTACACAACCAAAAATTGAAGCTTGTGGAGTATAGAAAAACCAATCAAATTTATGAGCTCTATAAAGATTATTTCCATTATTATATTCAAGTTGAAAAACAATCTGATTATTGGAATCAACTTCAGTAATAATTGATCCTAGATTTAACATCTGTAAATTACCAAAATTAATTAAGGTATTACCATTAGGAAGTCTTTGTACACTTCCAATTGATGGAGTAAATAAAGAATCAGGGTGAATAAATTCCCAAACTTTGGTAGCTGTCATTAAAACAGTATCGAGTTCATATTCAACAGCTCTAGAAATATTTACTGTTCCAGTATATTGTGAGCTAAAATTTCCGTTATCAAACAAAAGATAGCGATTACAACCTAAGCTATTAATAGAATGTTGATGAGTAAATGGATAATCATTAATGAAAGTAAATTGATTTTGAGAACCTCCAAATCTCCAGATAATATCACCAGTAACTCTATTAATTTTGGTTATTTCATCAAGACCTCTACTTGATAATAATAAATTATCATCAAAATCAATATCAATTGCATTTGCATGTATAAAAGGCAAATTAGAAGATGTCCATGGAGAAAGATAACTATTTTCAGTAACATGAAAATGATCCCAACTCTTCCATTCAAAAACTAAATTATGATTAATATCAATTTCTTGTATAACTAATCCCTCAACAATAGCATTTGGATTTCCTCCAACAACAACCGTATCCATGGCATATACCTGCTCATCATAAGCAAAAAGGATGTAGTTTCCATTTGAAAGAGCAATGAAATCATGATTATCAGCAATATAACCATTTAGACAATAAATTGAATCAACTTCATTATATAGTGAGTCCATAATAAACCATCCTTTTGATGATCTATCAAAATACGAAAGTTTATTATTATAGTTAACTTTAAAATCCCACCCTTTCATTCCAATATTTTGAGAATAAATCTCTACATAGCTAGAATCAAGTATTTTTACTGGCCTAGGACTTGATCCGCCTTTTTGAAAAAATAAATTACCACTATACGCATTTGTATTGTTGTGAGTTATATTATAATCAATTTGAGCAAACAACAAGGATGGTACTAAAAATATTAAGTAAGAAAATAATTTCATAACTATATTCTATTAGAGAGACTTAAAAAATAGCTGTCTATAAGTGTTAATGCTAGCATACTCTCAACAATTGGGACTGCTCTAGGAACAACACATGAGTCATGCCTTCCTTTTCCACTTATTTGTGAACCTGCCCCTTTACTGTCAATAGAATTTTGTTTCTGCATAATTGTAGAAACTGGTTTAAATGATATTTCACAATAGATATCATTTCCATTACTTATACCGCCTTGGATTCCTCCAGAAAAATTAGTCTTTGTATTTCCACTATTATTAATAAATATATCATTAACCTCACTTCCTTTGCTTGATGGTATATCAGTATTTTCAAAGCCGTATTTAAAACCATGAACAGCATTTATACTTAGCATAGATTTACCGATTTCTGCGTGTAATTTATTAAAAACAGGCTCACCCCAACCAGTAGGTACACCAATAGCAATTGCAACTATAGAACCTCCAATTGTGTCACCTAAGCTAGAAATTGTATTAATTTCTTCAATCATCTTTTTAGCAAGAACTTTATCTGGACTTCTTACTATATTACTATAAATATTAGATAAATCTAATTCTTTATAGGATTTATTTAATTTTACATTCCCAACAGAACTAACATAAGCAAATATTTTAATTCCTAATCCATCAAGTAGTTGCTGAGCAATAGATCCAGCAACCACACGACAAGCTGTTTCTCTTGCAGATGAACGACCACCTCCCCTATAATCTCTAAAACCATACTTCTTCTCATAGGTAAAGTCAGCATGAGAAGGTCTGAATTTATCTTTAATATGAATATAATCATCAGAGTTATGATCTTCATTCTTTATGATGAAACCTACAGGTGTACCAGTTGTCATACCCTCAAAAATTCCAGAAAAGAACTCTACTTTATCACTTTCTCTTCTTTGAGATACTATAGAGCTAATACCAGGCTTACGATTATCTAAATTGCTTTGAATGCTATTAAAATCAACATTTAGACCTGCTGGACAACCATCAATAACTCCTCCAATAGCTTTACCATGAGATTCACCAAATGTTGTTAATTTAAATATTTTACCGAATGTATTCCCCACACGCAAATATAACACATTTGATATAAGTGAATTTTGTACTTTTGTAATAATATGAAAACTATAATTAAAAATATATCTGAACTAATTCAAACCGAAACATCTAAAGTTGATTTTGTATCTGGAAAGGACATGCAAAATATAAATACAATTAAAGATGCATTTTTAGAAATAACTGATGGCTTAATCTCAAATTTTGGTAGTATGGATGAATGGGCCGGAATTGACGATTGGATAAATACAAATATTATTGATGCTGATGGTGGAATGGTATTTCCAACTTACTGTGATAGTCACACTCACTTAGTTTTTGCTAAAAGTAGGGAGTCAGAATTTATTGATCGTATTAAAGGATTATCTTATCAAGAAATTGCTGATAACGGAGGTGGAATCTTAAACTCTGTAGAAAAGTTAAGAAATACTAGTGAAGAGAAATTATTCGCTGATGCAAAAATTAGATTAGATAATATAATTAAACTTGGAACAGGTGCAGTTGAAATAAAAAGTGGTTATGGTTTATCAATTGAATCTGAACTTAAAATTCTTCGAGTAATAAAAAGATTAAAAAAGTGCTCTGAAATAACAATAAAATCTACATTTCTTGCAGCACATGCTATTCCAAATGAGTTTGAAAATAATAAAGAAGGATATTTAGATTTGATTATTGCAGATATGCTACCTAAAGTTATAGATGAAAATCTTGCTGACTATATAGACATTTTTTGTGAAAAAGACTACTTCACCAATGATGACACAAACAAACTCCTGAGCGCGGCAAATAAATATGGTTTACGTGCAAAGACTCATGTAAATCAATTTAATTCCATTGGTGGTGTAGAAACATCAGTTAGAAACAATGCTTTATCAGTAGATCATTTAGAAATTATGAAAGAAAATGATATTGACGTATTGATGAGAACAAGTTGTATGCCGACTATATTACCTTCGTGTTCATTTTTTTTAGGAATTCCATATAGTCCAGCTAGAAAAATGATAGATAAAGGACTACCAATAGCTCTGGCAACTGACTTTAACCCTGGGTCATCCCCAAGTGGGAATATGAATTTTGTCTCATCATTAGGATGCATAAAACTAAAAATGACACCAGAAGAAGTAATTAATGCTACCACTATTAATAGTGCATATGCAATGGGAGTTGAAAGAGAACTTGGAAGTATAGCTTTAGGTAAAAAAGCTAACTTTTTTATTACAAAAGAAATACCTTCATATTCATATCTTCATTACAGTTTTGGTGAAAATTTGATTGAGAGTGTTTACTTAAACGGAAAAAAACAATAATTAATTTTAATTTATTTTTTAAGTCTCTTCATATAATAAAAATGTAGTAAAGCTCCATTTGAAACTATTACATTAGAGCTAATAAACTCCCAACCATCTTTTGACACGAGATTTACAGCATGCGCTAACGACCTATACTTCATTTCATTTAAAGATTCATTCATATTAACACCAACAAAATCAAAAGATATCTTCGCTCTAGTTTGATTCATACTAGC
>NYTT01000072.1 GCA_002683775.1 Flavobacteriales bacterium | reverse complement strand
TGCTATTGTATTATGTTTTTCTTTATTATATCTATGAGTACAAATCCACTTTTCTGCACCCATTGAAACTTCTGAATCATCATTAAATATATTATCGTTTTCTATAATATGTACATCTTGAATTCCAAAACAATCTGCTGATCTAATTGATGCTGAAATATTTCTACCCTGAAAAACATTTTCTAGAACAATAGTTAAATGTTTAGTTCTTTGTTGAATCTTTTCTTCAAAAAGTATTCTGCGTTCATCTACTACAAAACCTTTAAGATAATCAACAAGATTTGCAGTTAATTTTCTCATAGAAATCTATGAAATTTAGTTATTTTGTTTCCAAGAAGAAACTGACTAATAGTAATAGGGTTTTTACCCTCAATTTGTAATCTTAAGATAGATATTAAACCTTCACCTGTTGGCACATGCAAGTAAGATTTATTATCTGTTTTTAAATCAGGAGAAGTTGAATGATTATGAATGATTTCTGTTAAATGAATTTTTATTCTTTTATTTTCTCCGTTTCCCTCATCTAAATAAGTCCAAGCAGAAGGAAAAATAGCAACATTCTTAACTATTATATTCTTTGTGTATGGAGATAAACCTCTAACTAAATTATGTATCTTTTCTGCTTTAAGTGTCCAATTAATTTTTAATATTTCTTTGTTAATTTTTGGAGCGAGATTATGAGTTAAAGTATTATTCTGTTTAGAACTTTTAATACAATTACTATTTATCATTTTAACAGTATTAACTAAAACTGATTTCCCTTTTTCAAGTAAAATATCATGTAAATCAGCAGCAGTTAAATCGTAATTTAATACTACATCTTCTTGTAATAAAATTTCTCCTGAGTCAATATCCTGATCAATATAAAATGTTGTAACACCAGTATTTTTTTCGCCACTAATCAAGACCCAATTGATAGGAGCAGCGCCTTTATAATTTGGTAATAATGAAGTGTGTAAATTAATTGTTCTTTTCGGTGGTATCTTCCAAACAATTTCAGGAAGCATTCTAAAAGCTACAACAATAAATAAATCAGCATCAAGCTTATATAGATCATTAATAAAATTACTGTCCCTTAACTTATGAGGTTGTAGAACAGGAATATTTCTCTTAATAGCTCTTTTTTTTACATCACAAGCTTTCAATACTTTTCCACGTCCAGATTTACTATCAGGAGGTGTTACAACTGTAACAACATCAAAACCATAATCTAATAAAGCATCTAAATTATCTGCAGCAAAACCTGGTGTACCAAAAAAAACTATCTTCATAAGGCAAATTTATTCTTTATATTAACACAATAATACTTTTAAAGGCAAATTACTAAATAGAGTTTCTTTTTTTGATTATACAAACATCACAAACACCACAATCTTCATCAATAATTTCACCAAAATATTTCAATAACATAGAGCTTCTACAAAGAGATTTATTTAAAATATAACTTGAAATAAAATTTAGTTTTTTGGTGTCAAAATATTTCCAGCTTTCTAGTTTATCTTTATTAAAAAAATTAATATTTAAATCAAGTCTCTCTCTTAAATATTCAATTTTCGGATCGTTATTTTCTTCTTGAAAATCTATTATCTCTAATTCTTTTAATTTATTAAATAATATTAGAATATTATCAGTATTAGAATTAGTCTTTTTTGCAAGTGAAATGATATCTACAGTAACAAAATTATTAAACGCATTACTATATGTTCTTAATAAAACCCTTATAAAAGAATCAAAATATCTATTTGAAATTTGAAACTTATATAATTCATTATTTGTTTTGATAAATTTAAATCGTGACTTCGAGAAACTCTCATCAGAAAACTTTAAAAGTTCTTTCTTCTCAAGATATTTAATGCTATAGTAAACCTGTAATGTAGAATGTCCGTATCGTTTAGCAAACTTTTCAATATCAAATGCTAAGTACTCCTCAATATTATCACCAACTGCAATTTGAAGATAACTAGATATATTCTGATAAATATTAATAATATCTTTAATGTCTGGGTATTTCGTTTGTAATAAATTCTCTTGTTTCGTTATATCATTTTTGTTAGCAAGTAAAAAAGAGAATGCAGTTTCTCCATTTCTTCCAGCACGACCTGCTTCTTGAAAATATGACTCTATAGATGAGGGCATATGCATATGTACAACTAATTTAACATCAGGTTTATCAATACCCATACCAAATGAATTAGTTGCAACAATAATTCTTGTTTCATTATTACTCCAACTTAATTGTCTTTTAGTACGATCATCTGGATGAACACCAGCATGATAGAAAGATGAAGTAAAACCTTCATTATTTAAGTATAGACTTATATCTTCAGATTTTCTTCTTGTATCAACATATATGATGACAGAACTTTTAATTTTGTTTAATAACTTAATTAATCTTTTTCTCTTATCAATAATATCATCAACAACATAAGATAGTTTTGGTCTTATTAAACTTGATTTTATGATATTTGATGAATTAAACTTTAAAGTTTTTTGAATATCATCTATAACATTAGAATTAGCAGTTGCTGTTAAAGCAAGTATTGATACATCAGGTAATATCTCACGAAATTCTGAAATTTTTCTATAGGCTGGTCTAAAATTATGTCCCCATTCTGATATACAATGTGCTTCATCTATTGCAATTAGATTAATAGTCATTTCTTTAATCCTAGAAATAACTAAATTATTTTTAAGCTTTTCTGGAGAAAGAAACAAAAACTTAATCCCGCCATAAATACAATTTGTTAGTGCAGTATCAGTTTGAGAATAACTCATGCTACTACTAATAGAAACAGATTTAATACCTTTTGATTTTAGATGCTTAACTTGATCTTGCATCAATGAAATAAGTGGAGAAATAACAATACATACTCCTTCCTTAATTAGTGCAGGGATTTGATAGCACACCGATTTCCCACCGCCAGTCGGTAATAAAGCAAGAACGTCTTTTTGATTTAGTACGTTATCAATTATTAATTCTTGTTTAGAACGAAATTTAGTGTGACCCCAATATTTTATTAAAATATCAATTGGATTCATAAAGAATCAAAAGTACAAAATTAATGTACCAATAAAAAAGACGCTTTTTTTAGATATTATATTTGATCAGCAAGAAACCTTTCAGCATCTAAAGCTGCCATACAGCCGGTACCTGCCGATGTTACTGCTTGTCTGTAAACATGATCAGCAACATCACCAGCAGCAAAAACTCCAGGAATTTTAGTTTTTGATGTCCCTGGCTCAATAATTAAATATCCATTCTCATCCATATCTAATTGATCTTTAAAAAGCTCTGTAGTTGGCTTATGTCCAATAGCAACAAAGAAACCTGATGCAGGTATAGTAATTTCTTTTCCATCTTTATTATTAATAGCTGTTACACTTTCAACTCCAGTAGGACCAGGCTCACCATTAATACTTTTAGTTTCATAATTATAAAGTACTTCAAGGTTAGGAGTGTTATTAACTCTATGCTGCATAGCTTTAGATGCTCTCATAAAATCTTTTCGAACTAACATTGTAACCTTTGTACACATTTTAGCTAAATAAGTAGCCTCTTCAGCAGCTGTATCACCAGCTCCTACTACTACAACATCTTTACCTTTATAAAAGAAACCATCACATGTAGCACATGCAGATACTCCATAACCATTTAATCTTTTTTCATCTTCTATTCCAAGCCATTTTGCTGAAGCTCCAGTTGCAATAATTACAGATTCTGCAAGCATATTAGTTTTTTCATCTACTTCAATTAAAAATGGTCTTTTAGAAAAATCAACTTTTGTAACCATTCCCCATCTAGTATCTGTTCCAAATCTTTCAGCTTGAGCTTTAAAATCTTCCATCATTTCAGGACCCATTATACCATCTTTGTATCCTGGATAATTATCAACATCTGTTGTAGTTGTTAATTGTCCACCAGGTTGTAATCCTTGTATAAGTACTGGTTTCATGTCAGCTCTAGCAGCATAAATTGCTGCGGTATATCCTGCAGGTCCAGACCCAATAATTAACACTTCTACTTTCTCAATCTCTTTATTCATTTTTATTTTTTTTGTAAATTTAAAATATATCTATTATCTCAGGATAATATTGATCAAAAATTGTTGTATCAATCACAATAGGTACTTTGTAGTAAACAGGACTGTATCCTGTCCAAACTCCTAAACCACCATCAATATTACTCACTAAATTTGAAGGCTCAGCAAAAGGATTCCCATTATTACCAGCTTGTCTTACTAGTCCTCTCCAAAACTTTAATGAAGGTTCATCAATCTGACAGAACTTTATCAAAACAATATCTTCAGGAAATACTAAATCCGTTCCATCATCACAATTTTTAGTTCTAAAGCTATTATATTTTCCTGTTGGAAATCCATTGCCTTTAGGCCTTGGAAAGTAAGTTTCAAATGACTCGCCATTAATTAAAACGTCTGATCCAGAATCAACAAGCTTTAAGTTAAAGTCAGGAGTGTTTTCATTTGAACAAATTAAGCTATCTTCCTGTTTATAATGTACTGTTCTTTTACTTCTAATTAAAATATTATTTTGCTCATTAACAGGGTCAGAATACATTGCTCTTATTTCACATTTAAACTCATTATCTGTAGTTACATCACTTTGTTCAACCCATAAACAGTCTAAAGGTGTAGCTCTTGGTATTGTAGTGAATGATGAAATTATCTTGTTGTTCCAATGAATCTCAAGAAAATATGTTTTTTCTTCTTGACTAAAAGAATAATTTGATGGATTATTGAAATATTCAAGATCTGTATAAATAGGAGGGAGTGAATCTAATCCACTAATTTTTTCCAAATTTATTTTAATTTTTTCGCCAGCATCATCAAAAAACCATACCATAACAGAATCTACATCATCAATGAATAGGTTGTTATAAGTGTTTTCGTCAATACTTTCAAAATAGCCTTGATTGTTAGTTAAAATAACATAAGGGGGAAAGCCTGGTTCAATAGCACCTTCTACAACCAACTTATTCTCAGCTTGTGGTAATGCTAATGTAATTTCGTCTTGACAGGAAAATAAAATTAAAGTAATAAATAATAAAATGTAATATCTCATAATTAAAAATTAAAGTTCCATGTAACTGAAGGCAAAATTGGAAATATAGATACCTGATATGCTTTAGGTGTTAGATTTCCTTCAACTAAACTACCATCTACACCTTCAGGAGCTTCTAAAGCAAAATAAATAAAATATGGGTTCTTTCTACTGTAAAGATTATAAATTGAGAAGTTCCATGATGATTGGTATTTTCTTTTCTTTTTAGGTGTGTAAGTAGCTCCTATATCAAGCCTATGATAAGGATCAATTCTAAAACCATTTCTACTTGTAAATTCTGTATATATATTTTCTCCGATAACATATCTTTCCGTAGGAAGAGTTATTGAATTACCAGTAGCATAAACAAAAACACCACTAAAAGTCCATTTGTTTGAATATTTATGAGTTGCAGTAATTGAAAGGTCATGTCTTCTGTCATATTTTGCAGGAAATGCATTTCCATTATTAACTTCATCAAAAAAACGTGTTGTCTTGGACCACGTATATCCAATCCATCCAGTAGTTTTCCCTTTATTCTTTTTAACTAAGAATTCCAATCCATATGAATCACCATCTCCAAAAGTAAATGCATCGTCACTATTTGAATTTGTATTGTCTTCTGGTAAGACTCCTTCCTTATATTCAATAAGATTTGTCATTTCTTTATAATAAGCTTCAATTGAAGTCTCGTACATATTATCATTTAAATTTTTAAAATATCCAAGCGCAAACTGATCAGCAAATTTTGGCTCTATAGCCTTAGAACTTGGTACCCATAAGTCAGTTGGTAAGCTAACACTTGAAGTAGAAGCTAAGTGGATATACTGATAATTCTGTGTGTATGCACCTTTAATTGAGCTTGAAGTTGACAGCTTATAACGAAATGATAATCTCGGCTCTATATGTCTATAGTTATCATCACTTCCTGAAAAATCATTTTTAATATAATCTCTAAAGCTAATATAGCCACTGTGCTGAAAAGAGGAGTACCTAAGACCAGCATGAACTTTTAATACATCCGAAATTTCAAAGTCATCAGAAAAATATAATGCTCCTTCATTTGAATATTGTCTAAAAATTTCTTCAGGCTCAAATACTACTTCTCCAGATTTACCTGTAGCGTTTCCAGGTGTGAACTCATGGTAGGTATAATTTGTTCCAAATTTAATAGTATGTCTTTGATTTGGTTGGTACAAGAAATCAACCTTTGTATTCCAATCGTTTATTCCTGAAAATATCTTTAACTCAAAATCTTGCTGTGCCAAGTTAAATTCAAACCTATAGTCAGAAAAAATCAATGAAGTATTCATAAATAATTTATCATTAAATAAATGATTCCATCGAAGTGATGTTGTAGCATTACCCCAAGGTATTTGAATACCAAAACCATTTTTAGAGTTAGCAAAATTAAATACATCTCTACCAAAATATCCACTTAAATATATTCTGTCTTTATCAGACAAACGATAATTTATTTTTGTAGTTAAGTCATAAAAATAATATCCTGATCCATTAAAATCATTTTCTTCTCCAATGAAAGGATCAGATAAAACATCAATGTAAGTCCTTCTTCCAGATACAATGAAAGAACTTTTATTCTTTTGGACAGGACCTTGAAGTGTTAATCTAGATGATAGTAAGCCAATTCCTCCATCAGCTTGATATTTTTTATTGTTACCATCTTTCATGGTAATATCTAATACAGATGATAATCTTCCTCCATACTCTGCTGGCATTCCACCCTTAATAATATTTATATCTTTAATAGCATCAGCATTAAATACAGAAAAGAAACCAAATAGATGTGCAGCATTATAAACTACTGCTTCATCTAAAAGAATTAAATTTTGATCTGGACCACCACCTCTAACATAAAGACCTGAGTTGCCTTCACCACCAGATTGAATTCCTGGTAATAGTTGTGCGGCCTTTAGTATATCAACTTCTCCTAATATTACAGGTATTTGTTTAATATTACTTACAGCAATTTTAGCCTGACTCATATCTGAACTACTTACATTTTTATCAAGTCTTTCCCCTGTAACAATAACTTCCTCAGTTAATATGGCATCACTATTTAATGAGATGTTTAATCTAACATCTTTATTTAGATTAATGTTTTTTGAAATTGTTTTATAACCGATAAATGAATATAAAATTTCATACTCTCCTTCATCTAAAGTTAATGAATAAAAACCATATTGATTTGTTGATGTTCCTTTAAATGTTGCTTTGTCATAAATGGATACACCAATCAAGTTCTCTCCTGACTCATTATCTTGGACATATCCACTAATAGTATA
>NYTT01000071.1 GCA_002683775.1 Flavobacteriales bacterium | reverse complement strand
TGTTAGTCCAGCTCCATTATCAAAAGTAGCACAAGGTGGATTTGCACAATCAGTTACCGTAATAAAATCCCCTGCCATCTGTCCACCAGTAATTTCTAAAGAAATATCTTGAGGCTCACCATTAGGGTATACATCAAAATCATCAGAATGAATTTGAAAATTTATAACTCCACCTGCAGCTACAGTAGTTGAATATGATGGTAATCCAGTAAGTGGATCTGTAAAAGGATACATAGAGGCTCTCAATGTGAATCCCTGTGTATCAGGATTTAATAGATTATCAATCGCACCATTTCTACAGCATAAATCCCAAGTGAAATGCCATCCTGTAGCAGGGGGAGTGCCAATTAATTGAACTGGCAAAGATTGATAAACATATTCCTCAACAGCTCCAGCTGGATTAAATCCATAACAATCTAACTGAGCATTTCCACTATTTGCAACATCACATAATGGTGATATATCTGTGTTAGAAATAAAATCACAATTAATATTTTGAAAATTCACGCCATCAGCCCAAACCTGTATTGTCTCAGCAAATTGACTAAGTGTTGTTCCATCACAATCACGGTAAAGCTTCATAGTAAAAATATACTTTCCTAAATCAGGACTTGCTGGGTCTTTAATACACTCCCAAGTAATCTCACCTCCCATTAAGTGTGTCGCATCAACTCTTAAAAATGAAAAGCTAATGAACAAAATAAACAACAATTTTCTCATATTTAGTCTTATTTTCCACAAAAATACAAAATATAAAACAAGATTTACTATTTTCAAAACATAATCTTACATGTTTAAAAAAAAATAAAATAGGACAAAAATCATATAACATAATTACTATTTTTGGAATCCTAAATTTTAAAATGGAATCATACCTACAAGAACTTAACATTGATCAACAAAAGGCAGTAAAGCATGTCAAAGGGCCTTTAATGGTTATTGCAGGAGCAGGATCTGGTAAAACTAGAGTACTAACCTATAGAATTGTTCACCTTTTAAAAAATGGAGTAAGCCCATTTAACATACTTTCTTTAACTTTTACAAACAAAGCCTCAAAAGAAATGCGAAATAGAATTGAGTCTATTGTTGGAGAATCTGTTTCAAAAAGCATTTGGATGGGCACATTTCATTCAGTATTTTCTAGAATACTAAGAGCTGAATCTGAGAAGATAAATTATCCAACTAATTTTACAATTTATGATACTGATGACTCAAAAAGTTTAGTCAAAAGTATTATTAAAGAGTTAAATTTAGACAAAGAATATTACAAACCCGGAATTATTAGAAGCAGAATTTCATCACTTAAAAATAACTTTATATCGCCAGATAATTATAACTCAAATTCAGAAATCAACCAACAAGATAAAATAGCTAAAAGAACTGAATTTGGAAGAATCTACAAAATGTACACCCAAAGATGTGAAAAAGCTTCTGCAATGGACTTCGACGATCTTTTGTTAAAAACACATCAACTTCTTTCTAGTCATGCCGATTTACTATTAAAATATCAAGAAAAATTCAAATTTATTTTAATAGACGAATATCAAGATACGAATCACGTTCAATATTTAATAATCAAACAATTAGCAGCTTTATATGAAAACATATGCATTGTTGGTGATGACGCCCAAAGCATCTACGCTTTTAGAGGAGCAAACATTCAAAACATTCTAAACTTCAAAATTGATTATCCAGACTTTACAACTTATAAACTAGAACAAAATTACAGATCAACATCAACAATAGTAAGTGCAGCAAATAGTATTATTCAACACAATGAAAAACAAATTCAAAAAAATGTTTGGACCGAAAATATTGTTGGAGACAAAATAATAATTGTAAAAACCGATAATGATAACGATGAAGGAAGATTAGTTGCAAATACTATTTCTGAAATACAATCTAAACATGAAGCATTAAACAAAGATTTTGCAATTTTATACAGAACAAATGCGCAATCAAGAGCACTTGAAGAATCACTTAGAAAAAGAAATATAAAATACAAAATCTACGGAGGCCTATCATTTTATCAAAGAAAAGAAATAAAAGATCTTTTAGCATATTACAGACTCTCAATAAATCCTAATGATGAAGAAGCATTCAAAAGAATAATTAACTATCCTACAAGAGGTATTGGAACAACTACAATTCAAACTTTAAACCTCTATGCTAACTCAATCAACAAATCAATTTGGGATGTCATTAGCAACTTAGAAAAACACAACTTAAAAATAAATAACGGAACCCAAAAAAAACTCAGTGCGTTTGCATTAATGATTAACAATTTTATTATCAGCGCCAAACAAAATGACGCATATACTGTTTCTGAAGAGATAGCCAAGCAATCCGGAATTTTCAATCACCTTCACAAAGACAACTCACCAGAAGGAGTCTCTAGCTTTGAAAATATACAAGAATTATTAAATGGAATAAAAGATTTTAGTCAAACAGCAGAACTAAGTCTAAACAAGCTACCAGATTTCATGAAAGATGTTGCACTTTTAACTGATCAAGATTTAGAGAATGAAGATGATTTTAACAAAGTTACTTTAATGACAGTTCACGCAGCAAAGGGACTAGAATTTCCATATGTTTTTGTTGTTGGTTTAGAAGAAAATTTATTTCCAAGCATGATGAGTGGTCAAAGTCAAGAAGATTTAGAAGAAGAAAGAAGGTTGTTTTATGTAGCTATTACTAGAGCTGAAAAAAGACTTTTCCTTTCATTTGCAAGAAGCAGGTTTAAATGGGGTCAATATAATGAATCAGACCCAAGCAGATTCATAAATGAAATAGATGAAAAATATATTGAAAAACACGAAGCACCATCAATTAACAAAGATTTTCGTCCTCATAAAATTTTCGCTAAGATTAAAAAAGAAAAAACAAGCACATCAGTAAATAAAATTTATCCAGGAAGAAAACTCACCAATATAAACAGATCAAAAAATATCAATATTACAGAAAGTGATTTGAGCAAAATTTCTAATGGAATGGCAGTAAAACATTCAAGATTTGGAGAAGGAAAAGTCATTAGTATTTCTGGCGAAGGGAGTAATAAAAAAGCAACGGTTTTCTTCAACGGAATTGGTCAAAAACAACTTTTATTAAAGTTTGCTAAATTAGAAATTATAGCTTAACAAAAATTATCAATCATTGACCTGCACTCTATTTCATCTTTTTTGAGTTGTAACTTCAGTTTTGATAAATCTAAAAATTTCTTTTCCCCCCTGATTCTCTTAAGAAAATTAACTTTTACAATATCATTATAAATTTGTTTATTAAAATCAAAAAGATGCACTTCAATAACAAAGGTGCTATCTGTAATAGTTGGGCGAGAACCCAAATTTAACATTCCAAAATATTTTCTATTTTGCACTAATACACTTACAAAGTAGACTCCATTTTTTGGGATAATCTTCCACTTGTTCGATACATCTAGATTTGCTGTAGGAAAACCGATACTGTTACCAATATTATTTCCTTTAATAACCGTAGCTGTAATTGAATAAGTTGAAGATAAATATGAGTTTACCTTTACTATTTCCCCTGCTTGAATTGCTTTTCGAATTTTAGTAGAACTTATCGCAACTCCTTTAACAAGTTGCGCCTCTATTTTTTCAATTTTAAAATCATAAAGATTAGAAAATTGAATAAGATCTTCAAAAGAACCCTCTCTGTTTTTACCAAATTGATGGTCAAATCCAACTATCATATAGTTCATATTTAACTTTTCAACTAGAACATCTCTAATAAAATTTACAGATTTTAATCTTGAAAAATTCTTATCAAACTTGTGTATAATCAAATTATCTAATCCAGTTAACTTAAGAGAGTCAATCTTTTCTTCGATTGTATTTATCAATTTAAGATTTTGATCGTCAGGATATAATACATGCCTGGGATGCGGATAGAAAGTAAGCAGAACGCTTTCAAGGTTATTCTTTTTTGCAATATCATTAATTCTATTAATAATTGCAATGTGACCTTTGTGCACTCCATCAAAGGTGCCTAGTGTTACAATTGTTTTAACATTAGACGGAAACTTAGTAATAGAATCAAATATTTTCACTTAAATTTTGAAGGTTTTAAATTGTTGAAAAAGTGTTCAAAATTAACAATTAATTTAAACCCTAATTTATATCATTCAGACAATTTAAAAATAGTAAGTTTGCAAACGATAAAATATTAAAATTTTTAACGACAAAAAATATAAAAATGTCAAATAACACTGGAAGAGTATCGCAAATAATTGGACCTGTAGTTGATGTAACATTCGAAAACAACAATCAAGGATTACCTAACATCTATGATTCTTTAGAAATTACAAGAGAAAATGGTCAAAAATTGATTCTAGAATGTCAACAACACATTGGTGAAGATACAGTAAGAGCAATTTCAATGGAAACTACAGATGGAATTAGTAGAGGTGCTGAAGTAAATGCAACAGGCGCACCGATTAAAATGCCTACAGGTGAAAATATTAAAGGTAGAGTTTTTAATGTTATCGGCAATGCAATAGACGGAATGGAAGAACTTGAAAAATCTAGTGGACTTCCTATACATAGAGACCCACCTAAATTTGAAGATCTTTCAACATCTACTGAAGTATTATTTACTGGTATTAAGGTTATTGACTTAATAGAGCCGTATGCAAAAGGAGGTAAAATTGGTTTATTTGGAGGTGCTGGTGTTGGAAAAACGGTTCTTATTCAGGAGCTAATTAACAACATTGCTAAGGGACATGGTGGGCTTTCAGTTTTTGCTGGTGTTGGTGAAAGAACAAGAGAAGGAAATGATTTAATGAGAGAGATGCTAGAGTCTGGCATCATTAATTATGGTGAAGATTTCAATAAATCTATGGAAGAAGGAGGTTGGGACTTATCAAAAGTTGACAAGAAAAAAATGGCTGATTCAAAAGCTACTTTCGTTTTTGGGCAAATGAATGAGCCTCCAGGAGCAAGAGCAAGAGTTGCTTTATCTGGTCTTACAATTGCAGAGTACTTTAGAGACGGTGATGGACAAGGAAAAGGAAAAGACGTATTATTTTTTGTAGATAATATTTTCCGATTCACACAAGCAGGATCTGAGGTTTCTGCTCTTCTTGGCCGTATGCCATCAGCTGTAGGATATCAACCGACATTAGCAACAGAGATGGGTACAATGCAAGAGAGAATCACATCTACAAAAAATGGATCAATTACATCAGTTCAAGCTGTTTATGTTCCTGCTGATGACTTAACAGATCCTGCTCCTGCTACAACATTCGCACATTTAGATGCAACAACTGTTCTTTCGAGAAAAATTGCAGAGCTAGGTATCTACCCTGCAGTTGACCCTCTTGATTCTACATCAAGAATTTTAACAGAGGAAATAGTCGGTTCTGAACATTATGAATGTGCTCAAAATGTAAAAGAGCTTCTCCAAAGATATAAAGAACTACAAGATATTATTGCAATATTAGGTATGGACGAATTGTCAGATGAGGATAAACTTGCGGTACATAGAGCAAGAAGAGTTCAAAGATTCTTATCACAACCATTTCATGTTGCAGAACAATTTACCGGACTCAAAGGTGTTTTAGTAGATATAAATGATACAATAAAAGGGTTTAACATGATTATGGAAGGCAAAGTAGATCAGTATCCAGAAGCTGCTTTTAATTTAGTTGGATCTATTGAAGAGGCAATTGAGAAGGGAGAAAAAATGTTAGCAGAAGCAAAATAAATAGATATGAACTTAGAAATTATAACTCCTGAAAAGCAATTATTTTCTGGTGAGATTAAATCAGTTAAATTTCCTGGAACAATCGGTGGCTTTGAAGTCCTAAATAATCATGCTCCTATTATTTCTACTTTAGCTAAAGGTGAAATAATTGTTAAAAAAACAAATGATGACTCAGTAAATTTTGAGATAAATGGTGGTGTTATTGAAATGCAAAAAAACAAAATTATTGTTTTAGCAGAATAACTAAAATTTTAAATTTATTAATTAAGAGGAACATGCTGTTCCTCTTTTTTTTATTTTTGAATATGAAAAAATATATATACATAATTATAATATCGCTCTATTCATGTACATCTTCATTTACTCTAAATGAAGGCGATCTTCTTTTTCAAGATTTAGATTCATCACCACTATGCGATGCAATTGAAATGGTAACACCTGGATATCAAGAAGCCGATCTTTCTCATGTTGGATTAATCGTCAGGGACAAAGGAGAACTAAAAGTTTTAGAAGCAATACCCCCAAAAGTTAAATTGACTAAAATTAATGACTTTTTATCAAGATCAGCAGATATAAATAACAATCCAAAAGTTATTGTAGGCAGATTAAAACCACCTTTTACAAGTGCCATTAAAGAAGCCACCATATTCTCCAAATCAAAACTAAATATGAAATACGATGAGTCATTTGTTTTAAACAATAACATGTACTATTGCTCAGAACTGATTCATGAAGCTTTTATAAAAGATAGTGTTTTTGAACTTTTACCGATGACATTTCTACACCCAAAGACTAAAGACACATTAGAAATATGGAAAGAGTATTACAAAGAATTAAATATAAAAATACCACAAGGTGATTTAGGCTTAAATCCAGGAATAATGTCTCTCTCTGAAAAAATTGATATTGTTCATGTCTATGGATATCCTAACAATATGAAAAAATAAATTTGTTTATTATCCAAATAAAAAATATATTATGAATAAGACAATCATTACCTTTCTAATCACAATACTATCTTTAGTAATAGCGAACGCTCAAAACATAATTAATAAAAGTATTAAAGAAGTTATAGTATCTGCTAATAGAGCCCAAAATAACGATAACATCTCAAATATTCAAATTATTTCAAGTGATGAAATTGCCAATGCCCCAGTGCAATCCGTTGAAGATTTATTAGAATACGCAATGAATGTGGATATTAGACAACGAGGAGGGCAAGGAGTTCAGGCTGACATTAGCATAAGAGGCGGGACTTTCGAACAAGTCTTAGTTATGTTAAACGGAGTTAAGATGAATGATCCACAAACTGGACATCATACATTTAATATTCCAGTTTCACTAGAGCAGATTAAATGTATTGAAGTAATAACTGGGGGAGCTAGTAGAATATTTGGTAATTACGCATACACTGGAGCAATAAATATTATTACAAAATCAGAAATGAATAACTCTGCAAATCTCAGCTTTGGCGATAATAAATTCTCATTAACTGAAGTTAACTA
Organism: Flavobacteriales bacterium; assembly: GCA_002683775.1. Lineage (GTDB taxonomy): Bacteria > Bacteroidota > Bacteroidia > Flavobacteriales > BACL11. Next base: position 5,693 of record NYTT01000071.1, on the reverse strand, counting down.
CCACACAATTCAAAGAAGCATCAATCATAATCTTTCTGTGAGCCAGAAAAGAAGCGACGGATATATTGATGGAACAGATTATAAAATTCAGAACTACTATTACCAGGCTAAAACTAACATATTTAATATCAAAACACTTTTGAATGCGGGATACATTAAAAAAGAATTTGGAGCCTATGGATTTTACTCTCCTAAATATCCAAATCAATTTGAAATTACACAAACTACATTTGCATCATTACAATTTAAAAAAGAGGGAGACATAACTATTGAAAACAAATTATATTGGAGAAAACATAATGATGAATTTATTCTTTTTAGATCAAACCCAAGTCTTTATCACAATTTTCATGAAACAAATGTGTATGGTATGGATTTTAATGTAATTCAAAAAACAAAAAATGGATCTAATGTTTTAGGCATGGAAATGAGGACAGACAACATTATTTCAAATGTTCTAGGAAATGATTTAGACTATCCAATAATGATTGATACTGATAATTATTATTACAAAGGAGCAAATACAACAACAATAAATTTATTTGCAGAGAAAAATATTAAAGTACAAAAATTAACTATTTCATCTGGAATCATGATGAATATTGATTTTAGGCGTGGGAATGAATACTTTCCTGGAATAGATGTAGCATATGAAATAACTGATCAGACTAAACTTTTTACATCATTTAGCAAATCAATGAGAACTCCAAACTACACAGAATTATACTACAATTCTCCAACAAATATTGGAAATAAAAATCTAAAAGCTGAATACTCAACAAATCAAGAATTAGGCTTGAAATGGTATGGAAATGGACATAACACTACATTTACCTATTACAATAGAGATGGTAAAAATATGATTGATTGGGTACTTTTAAATGGAGACAGCATATGGAGAACTCAAAACTTAATTAAGCTCTCAACTTCAGGATATGAGTTAAATTCTAAAATTGATTTAAATCATATCCTAAATACCAAATTACCAATTTCATCTTTCTCAGTTAATTATGCATTTAATCAATCTGACACCACGTCTAATGGGTTCCAATCTGCATATCTTTTAGATTTTCTTAGTACTCAATTTTCGATAACTGCTCATCAAATAATTAATGATAAAATTAGAATCGATTGGCGTACAACACGTCAAGACAGAGAAGGTGGATATACCAATTATGTAACTAATCAAGAAGTAGAGTACTTACCATTTTGGCTAGTTTCTTCACGCTTATCTTACAAAATGCTTGATAATAGCACACTGTATCTGGAAATAAATAATTTACTCAACAAAGAGTATGTAGATTTCGGAAATATTAGCCAGCCAGGAAGATGGTCTAGATTTGGGGTTAAAATTACATTCTAGATTATTTTATTTATCACTGTTGATTTTTTGTGTCAATTACAATAGTAACCGGACCATTATTTATAAGCTTTACTCTCATATTCTCACCAAAAACACCTGATTTAACATCTTTTTTAAGAATAGCATTTAAATTACAAATAAAATGATCGTAAAGAAGCTTTGCATGATCTGGTTTTGCCGCTTTTACAAATGATGGCCTGTTCCCTTTTTTGATTTTAGCATGCAACGTAAATTGACTAATCACAAGAATTTCCCCATTAATATCAAGAATTGAATGATTCATTTTCAATTCAGTATCAGAAAATAATCTTAAGTTGATAATTTTATTTACAAGCCACAACGAATCATCATAATTATCGTCTTTCTCAATGCCCAAAAGCAATAAAAAGCCTTCAGAAATACGATTAATTACTTTATCACCAATTGTAACCGAAGCTTGATTTACTCTTTGAACAACAACCTTCATTTAGTAATCACTGACTCTAAAACCATCAATATCATTTAATATTTTTAAATAGTTATTATATCTACTATTTGAAATATCACCTAATTTTAACGCCCTCTTCACGGCACATTTAGGTTCATTTTTATGTATACAATTATGAAATTTACAATTTTTCTTAAATATTAAAAATTCTGGAAAATAATTCCCAATTTGATTAAGCTCTAATAACACTAATCCGAAGCCTCTAATTCCTGGCGTATCAATTATTGAACCTCCAAAATCTAAATCATGAAGCTCAGAAAAAGTAGTTGTATGCTGTCCTTGATGATGAGATTTTGAGATTTCTTTAGTATTTATATTAAGACCTGGTTGTATTTTATTTATAAGAGTAGATTTTCCAACTCCTGAATGTCCAGAAATCATATTCACTTTTCCTTTTAATTTGTCTTTAATCAAAGATAGATCGTCATTTATTGCTGATATTGAAAAACACTTATATCCTATTTTCTCATATATATCTTTTAATTCCTTGTGCTTTAACTTTAAATTTTCATTTAATAAATCAATTTTATTAAATACTAAAATAACTTCTACACCAAAAGCATTAGCAGAAATCAAAAATCTATCAATAAATGCTGTTGTAGTAACAGGACTACTAAATGTAATCATCAGTAAAGCTTGATCAATATTTGATGCTATTATATGAGTCTGTTTTGATAAGTTAACTGACTTTCTTAAAATATAATTCTTTCTTTTATGAAGACTTAATATTAGCCACTGATTAGATTCACAACTTACTTCAACTCTATCACCAACAACAAATGGATTGGTACTCTTAATTCCTGAAATTCTCAATTTACCTTTTAATCTACAATCTAAAATATCTCCTTCATCTGATTTAACAGAATAATGCTTACCAGTAGTTTTTATTATAACTCCATTCATCAATGCAAAAATAAGATTATAAATTACTTACCTTTACAAAATAAAAACTTACAATTTAAAAACGTTTTTTTATTAATGAATTATACCTATTAATCTATGTCAATAAGCATCAATAAAATATCTAAAGCTTACAACAACGAATTAGCATTAAATAATATCTCTTTTAACATTAAAAAAGGGGAAATTGTTGGTTTTCTTGGGCCAAATGGTGCAGGAAAATCGACACTAATGAAGATTATTTGTGGTAGTTTGAAACAAGATAAGGGAGAAGTTAGTGTTTGTAAGATAAACTCAAAAAAAAATATGCTTCTTGTTAAATCAAAAATTGGTTACTTATCAGAAAAAAACCCTTTGTATCTTGATATGTATGTTAAAGAATATCTAACTTTTATTGGAAATATCTACAATATCAAAAATCTAAAGGAAGCTATAAATAACATTGTTCTTAGAACTGGATTGAGTACGCATGAAGACAAAAAGATCATACAACTATCTAAAGGTTACAAGCAAAGAGTTGGACTTGCTGCAGCATTAATTCATGAACCAGAAGTCTTGATTTTAGATGAACCTACAACAGGTTTAGATCCAAATCAATTAGATGAAATAAGAAATCTTGTTACAGAATTTGGAAAAGAAAAAACAGTGCTACTTTCAACACATATCATGCAAGAAGTTGATAAAACATGTGATAGAGTTATAATTATTAACAAAGGAGTTATAGTTGCAGATAATTTAATGTCTCAACTACGAAAAGATAAAGTTAATCTAGAGGAGCACTTTAGGGAACTAACCTCAAATTAGTAATTAATTCATTTTTATTATAAAAATTATTAAATAGTTCAAAAACATTTTTTTTTTAAAAAAAACTCTAAATTTGCAAAGTTAAAGTGGAAAGATTTGGCCTATTGCAACCACTATAAAAAATGCTAAAACAGTTTCCCTTTGCACTTTTTTAGCCAAATCATAATTAAATTAAATTTAACTTAAAGTTATATTATTATGTCATATTATTTCACATCTGAATCAGTATCAGAAGGACACCCAGACAAAGTTGCTGATCAGATATCAGATGCACTATTAGATAATTTTTTAGCACAAGATAAAGAATCAAAAGTTGCTTGCGAAACTCTAGTAACAACAGGACTTACAGTTTTAAGTGGTGAAGTAACAACTAAAGCTTACATTGATGTCCAAAAAATTGCTCGTGAAGTGATTTTAAAAATTGGGTATGATAAATCGGAATACCAATTTGATGGAGATAGTTGCGGTGTTATCTCTGCTATTCATGAGCAATCACCAGATATAAACCAAGGTGTTGTTGAGGGTATAGGATTAAATAAAGAACAAGGAGCAGGAGATCAAGGTATGATGTTTGGTTATGCTACAAATGAAACTGAAAACTTAATGCCTCTTGCATTAGATTTATCACACAAGATTCTTATTGAGCTAGCTGATATTAGAAAGAAAGGAAAAGAGATGACTTATTTACGTCCAGATTCAAAATCACAAGTTACTATAGAATATAATGATGATCATACTCCTAAAAGAATTAGTGATATAGTTGTCTCAACTCAACATGATGATTTTGCACAAGAAGAAATTATGCAAAAAAAAATTGAGGAGGATGTAAGAGAGATATTAATCCCTAGAGTAAAAGATCAACTTTCTGAATCAAACAAGTCCTTATTTGGATCTGAGAATTATCATGTTAACCCAACAGGAAAGTTCGTAATTGGAGGTCCTCATGGAGATACTGGACTAACAGGTAGAAAAATAATTGTAGATACTTATGGAGGTAAAGGAGCTCATGGTGGAGGTGCTTTTTCTGGCAAGGACCCTTCAAAAGTAGATCGTTCTGCCGCTTATGCTACTCGACATATAGCAAAAAATTTAGTAGCCGCTGGTTTAGCCGATAGAATACTTGTTCAAGTTAGTTATGCAATAGGAGTAGCAGAACCAATGGGAATATTTATTGACACTTATGGCTCTTCAAATGTAAAACTTTCTGATGGAGAAATTGCAGAGAAAGTTAAAAATATGAAATGCTTCAATTTAAAACCCGCATCAATAATTAGCAGATTGAAACTTAAAAACCCAATATATTCAGAAACTGCAGCATATGGTCACATGGGAAGAGAATCACAAAAAAAAGAAGTCATTTTCAAAATACTTGGAGAAGAAAAGAAATTTGATATTGAAACCTTTACTTGGGAGAAGCTAGATTGTATCGATGATGTAAAATCTATTTTTGGATTATGATTAAATAAATTTATTAAAAAAAAGCACATTAAAATCTAATGGGCTTTTTTTTACCTTGTTAATCTTTTAGTAAATAAATTTGAATTATGTTTGCTAGGTGAAAAAAATTATAATTCTCATATTTATTCATTTTAACATTTCTTCGTACGCCCAAGATGAACTAAAATATGATGCAAATATTACAAAACAACCGGAGTGGGTACATCTTATGTACTCTGAAAATAGAGATATTGCAGATGTAATAAATGCTTTTAATATTTATTACAAGAATCATGAATTAGTAAAAAACAAACACACACAGTATTATAAAAGATGGCTAAGAAACATAAGTAGATTCTCAAATGCTAGTATCCAACAAAGTTCAAAAAGTTCTAATGTATGGGAATGCATTGGTCCGTGGGACTTTGACAAAGATGCAAATAGTAGGTCATATGCACCTGGATCAGCACACATTTACACTGTAGAACAATCAGTAAGTAATTCAGATGTGCTTTATGCTGGATCAGCAACAGCGGGTGCCTGGAAATCAATCGACAAAGGAAATAACTGGTCTCTAATAACTAAAAATTTATCACTAAATACAGTATATGCAATTGAAGTTGATTACACAAACCCAAATATAGTCTTTATAAGTGGAAATGGAGGAATCTATAAATCAATAGACAGTGGAATAAACTGGAT
>NYTT01000070.1 GCA_002683775.1 Flavobacteriales bacterium | reverse complement strand
TTTCATTTTGCGCATTTGATATTATTGCTGTTGTGGCGAATATAATTATTATAAATATTTTTTTCATTTATCTTCTTGGTTTTACATTTCTTCTGTTGTTTCTAGAAGGTTTATTAGAATTAGTTTTCGTTCTGTTATTGTTTGATTTGTAAGTTCTATTATTTGTACTCTTGTTTTTTGAAACATTACTTGAACGATGATTAGTTGTTTTACTATTATTTTGAAATCTGTCTTTAAATGATGAATTATTTAAATTATTATTACTTTTAAGAATAGGAGTTTTATTTGTATTAGTTCTAATCTCTGAATTTTTTAGAGAATTACTCCTTATATTTATAGTTGAGTTCTTTTTAATATTATTTGTTATATAATTGCTATTATTTGTTATTGTTCTAACACTTGTATTAGAAGTTAGATTTCCACGGTTCCCTGATAAATATGAGTCGTAATTATTAGAGTTATAATTTGTATTCAAATATTGATAATGTCCATATTGGCTTGCCGTAAAATAATTTCCGTAATAGTAAGGTGAATAATGATTGTAATAAAAAGGGGAGTAGCTGTAATATGAATAAAATGGAGAATGCCAATTGTATCCATAGTAAATACTTGTCCCGCAATAAAAGGGATCATTATTATACCAATAGTAATCAGTATACATTCTTCCGTAGTATCCGCTGTTAAACAAAGGTCTATGAAATCTTCTAATTCTTGATGAATAACTATAATCATAATAATCATTTGCTAAATAGTCATCGCTTTGACTAGCTATGGTGTCAGATGTGTATTTTTCATTTTCTAATTCATGATTTTCAGTTAGTTCTTCATAAGTACTAAAATCATTGTTACTTAAGTAGTTAGGATCACTGTAATAATATTGATTGTTGGTAGTAAAACATGAAGATAATAAGAGAATTAGGTAAATTGGAAGAAATAAATGTTTCATAGTTATTTTTTTTGTTTAAAACTCATAAACTTTTGCTCATTTAATTTATTATTTTTGTAGATGTATTTAAAACGAAAATAATTACACAAAATTACATTTTTAAATTAAAATGGGGAAAAAATTAACATCGAGAGCACAAGATTATTCTCAGTGGTACAATGAAATTGTTCAAGGAGCAGATCTTGCAGAGAACTCTGGAGTACGAGGTTGTATGGTTATAAAACCATATGGATATGCAATTTGGGAAAAGATGCAGGCTGAGCTGGATAGAATGTTTAAAATGACTGGGCATGAGAATGCTTATTTCCCTATTTTTATTCCTAAATCTTATTTAAGCAAAGAAGCAGCTCACGTTGAAGGGTTTGCAAAAGAATGCGCAGTAGTTACTCACTATAGATTAAAGAATTCTGAAGATGGTAAAAGTGTAGTTGTTGATCCAGATGCTAAATTAGAAGAAGAGCTTATAGTTAGACCTACATCAGAAACAATCATCTGGGATACTTATAGGAAATGGATACAATCTTATAGAGATTTGCCTATTTTAGTAAATCAATGGGCTAATGTAGTTAGATGGGAAATGAGAACACGTCTGTTTCTAAGAACAGCTGAATTTCTTTGGCAAGAAGGTCATACTGCTCACGCTACAAGAAAGGAGGCTATTGGCGAGACAGAACAAATGATAAATATTTATGCTCAGTTTTCTGAAAATTTCATGGCAATGCCAGTTGTAGTAGGTACTAAATCACAAAATGAGCGTTTTGCTGGTGCTGAAGAAACATATACTATTGAGGCGTTAATGCAAGATGGAAAAGCACTACAAGCTGGAACATCTCATTTCTTAGGACAAAATTTTGCAAAAGCATTTGATGTGAAATTTGCTACTAAAGAAGGTAAACAAGAATATGTTTGGGCAACATCTTGGGGTGTTTCAACGCGCTTAATGGGTGCTTTGATTATGACGCACTCTGATGATAATGGCTTAGTTTTGCCTCCAAAATTGGCACCATTTCAAGTTGTAATAGTACCTATTTATAAGGGAGACGAGCAATTAGCGAAAGTTTCAAAGACAGCTAATAAACTTAAAAATTCTCTTGAAGAAAGAGGTGTTTCAGTAAAATTTGATAATAGAGATACTCACAAGCCAGGTTGGAAGTTTGCAGAATACGAATTAAAAGGTGTTCCTGTAAGAATTGCACTTGGAATGCGTGATTTGGAAAATGGCACTGTAGAGATAGCTAGAAGAGATACACTTGAGAAAGAGATTTGCTCAGTTATGGGCATTGAAGATAAAGTTATATCTACACTTGATCAGATACAAGATAACTTATTTGAAAAAGCCTCTAGATTTAGAAATAACAGATCTTATTATGTTGATACGAAAAATCAATTTATAAAAAAGATTAATGAAGGAGGATTTGTTTATGCTCATTGGGATGGAACTGCAGAAACAGAAAATTTAATTAAAAAAGAGACAAAAGCTACAATTCGATGTATTCCTATTGATTCAAAGAATGAGACAGGTGAGTGTTTGTTTAGCGGTAAACCATCTGAAAAACGAGTGTTGTTTGCAAAAAATTATTAATGGAATCTGAAAAAGAAATACTTGACTTATTAAATAAGAAATCGTCATTAAAGCAAGAAATTTTTGAGATAACTAAAGATATCTTTGCTGATTTGCAGGAAATACTAAAGGAAAAAGCAATTAAACTGGATGATGGAATTACTGATAAGAACGTTTCAGTAAGCTATGAAGAGTCAGGAGATTTTGATGCTAAATTAAAGTTTTCAGGAGATACCTTGCTTTTTAATATGCATTCAAACATTTTTAATTTTAATCAAGCACATCAGGTCCATCAAACTACTTACGTCAAGGAAAACAATTTCCGTTCATTCTGTGGGGTAATTAATATCTATAATTTTCTTTCTGATTCTTTAAAATACAATAGGTTAAATGATACTGGCTTATTAATTGCAAGACTGTTTATTAATAAGGATACTCATTATTTTGTTGAAGGTGATAGTAAGATAACATCTGTATTTAAGAATATTTTTAAGGAAAAGTTAAATAAAGAAAGATTACAAGATATAGTTAATGTTGTTATGAAGTATTCTTTAGATTTCGATTTGATAGCTCCTAACATTAACGATGTAAAAGTTGTTTCGGTTAATCAAATATTAGATGTAAACAACAAACATTTGATTAAAACTTCAAAGAAAATGGGCTACAAATTGTCACATGAAACAAATATTAAGTAATTTCTTTGTGAGATTAAAAAAAAGTATAAATTTGCATCCTCGATTTTGAGAACACTGAGGCCCGGTCGTCTAGTGGTTAGGACGCATGGTTTTCATCCATGTAACCGGGGTTCGATTCCCCGTCGGGCTACTTAAAAAAATAAAAAATATGGCAAATCATAAGTCGGCATTAAAAAGAATTAAACAAACTAAGACAAAAACTGCTCTTAACAAATACAAGCATAAAACCGCTAGAAATGCTGTTAGAGATTTAAAGGCAATATCAGATAAAAAAGAAGCTACTGCTTTATTACCCAAAGTATCAGGAATGCTAGATAAGTTAACCAAGACCAATATTATTCATAAAAATAAGGCGTCTAACTTAAAATCAAAGTTAACTAAGCATGTAAATGCTCTATCATAGAAAGTAGTAAATAATTTTTGTAAAGGCTAATCTTTGATTAGCCTTTTTTTATATTTGAAAAATGGATACTTTAATAATCTATTCCACCACTATTACATCCAGGTTAAAGTATGTGTTGAAAATTGTATTTCATGAGATATATCAAATAGACTATCAGTTAACTGATCAGAGAGAAAATTATTTAAGTTCAGAAGCTACCAAAATAAATTATTCTGTAAATCAAATTATAAATGATGAGATTCATATTCTCCCATCAGAATTACTTTTTCAGATTGGTATTAGAGAGATTGAATTAGGATTTTTTAAATTTAATGATGTTGAGTATTTGTTTAAGTCTAATAATGCTAAAGCTTACCTACATGATATTTTTGCTTCAATTTTCTATTTAATAAGTCGTTATGAAGAATATTTGCCTCATTTAAAAGATAATTATGGTAGGTATTTACATACCGAAAGCATTGCCTATAAAAATGGATTTTTACATAAACCAATTGTTAATATTTGGATAAATAATTTTGTTAGGCATTTAGAATTAAAGAACTCATCTTTAAAAATTAAAAAGCCAAAATTCAAATTTATCTCAACAATTGATATTGATAATGCTTTTTTAATTAAAGGTAAAGGATTTGTGAGATCTTTAGCATTTTTAGTAAAATCTATTTTTAATATAAATGTAGAAAATATTCAATTATTTATTGATGTATTATTAAATAAAAGAAAAGATCCCTTTGATACTTATACTTTACAATTTAATCTGAATCATAAGTATAACTTAAATACAAAATATTTTATTTTATTAGGAGATTATGCAGATTATGATAAAAATCTATCTCATACAAATAGTAATGTTGCTAGACTTATTAAAAGAATAGCGGATTTTTCATCAGTCGGCATTCACCCATCTTTTGCATCAAACTTAAAAGTAGATATTCTTAAGGAAGAAGTTTCAAGATTAGAGAATATTCAAAAACGCGAGGTTATTTTCAGTAGGCAACATTTTTTAAAACTATCCTTACCAACTACCTACAATAGATTATTATCTTTAGGGATATATGAGGATTATACAATGGGTTATGGCTCCGCTTTAGGATTTAGAGCAGGTATTGCTAGCACATACAGCTTCTACGATTTAGATATTGAACAAGCCTTACCAATAAAGGTATTTCCTTTTGCTATTACTGATGATATTCTTAGATTTAATTTGAATTTAGATCCTAAGAAGGCAATAGAAGAGATAAATGATATTGTAAAGTTAGTCAAAAAAGAGAATGGCACTTTAATTACAATTTGGCATAATGATACTTTTAGTAACTTTGGTGTTTGGAAAGGATGGAAGAGCGTTTATGAAGATATGATAAAACTAATAAAAAGCTAGAATGAAAATAATAAATTTAGGAAAAAAAAATTCGATTTTTAATCATTTCGTAAGTGAACTAAGAAATGTAAAAATTCAAAGTGATTCAATGCGTTTCAGAAGAAATTTAGAAAGAATCGGAGAGGTTTTTGCATATGAGATTAGTAAAGGTTTTAGCTATGATACTAATAAGATTACAACTCCATTAGGTATTTCTCAGCAGAGTCTAATAAATGAGAAACCTGTTTTAGCTACGATTCTTAGAGCAGGCCTGCCTTTGCATCAAGGTTTTCTTAATTATTTTGATAGTTCAGATAATGCTTTTATCTCTGCTTATAGGAAAAATAAAAAAGATGGAGATTTTGAAATAAAAATTGAATATATGTCATCTCCTAATCTAGAAGGAAAAACTGTAATCTTATGTGACCCTATGATTGCTAGTGGCGCTTCCATGGTATTGGCAATGGAATCAATATTATTAAAAGGTAACCCTAAGCATATTCATGTTGTAGGTGTTATTGCGAGCACAGAAGGTTTACAATATCTAAGAGAAAATTCACCTGTAAAAAATTGGACATTATGGATTGGTGCTGAAGATGCTGAAATGACATCTAAGTCATATATTGTTCCAGGATTAGGTGATGCAGGAGATTTAGCATTTGGAGAGAAAGTTTAGATGAAATATAAGAATATTTTTTTCGACTTAGATCGTACACTTTGGGATTTTGAAGCAAATTCAAATGAAGCCTTATTAGACTTGTGTATAAATTTCAAATTTAAAGAGAAAGGAATTGATTTTGATGAATTTATTATAAAGTACAAATTACATAACGCTAAATTATGGGATTTATATCAAGTTGATAAAATTTCTCAGCAAGATTTGAGAAGAGAAAGATTTCAAAGAGCACTTTCAGATTTTGGTGTTAATGACTTTAACTTATCTAAATCAATAGGTGAAGAGTATATTGAAATATGTCCAAGAAAAACGAAACTTTTTCCATATACTTTTGAATTACTAGATTACTTAAAGAGTAAATACTCTTTGCATATTATTACAAATGGATTTGACAAAGTGCAGCATATTAAATTAGAACAATCAAAGTTGATGCCTTATTTTGATAAGATTATTACTTCAGAAGAATCTGGATGTAAAAAACCAAACCCTGAAATATTTAGATATGCTTTAGAAATTACTAGAAGTTCTAAAAATGAGAGTTTGTATATTGGTGATGATTTAAATGTTGATATTTTAGCCTGTCAAAAATTTGGTATTGATGGAGTTTTCTTTAATCCAAATAATCAAAAGCATGCTGAATCATTATCTTATGAGGTTAATTGTCTTAGTCAGGTAATGGATCTATTATAAATCCTGCTTTAGATAAGTCATTCCAAAAATTCTTATAAGATTTACTTACCACTTCAACGTTATTAATGGTAATTCTATCATGAATTAAGCATAGAGGTGCGAAGCTCATTGCCATTCTATGATCGTTGTATGTGTTAATACTTGATTTGGATAGCTTATCTAGTTCATTTTTTACAGCATATATTCTATCAGTTTCTTTATTCTTCAGTGTGTCTAATCCTGTAAATTTTGCTTTTATATTATTAGCATGTAATGTACATGCGATAGGCTGATATAAATCTGGTGTTTCTGATAAGTCATATGTCTTATCTCTCATATTTGATTTATTTTTAGTTAGATAGAGTTTACCATCATCAAAGATAGATTCTACACCTAATTCTTTAAAGATCTCGATTGACAATTTATCACCTTGTATACTTTTTTCATATAATCCAATAAGGCATATGTTACATTTTTTAGATAATGCAGCAATTTCAAACCAAAAAGATGCTGCACTCCAATCTGCTTCAACAGTTTTAGTTTTTCCTATATACTTTTGAGGTTTAATCTCAATTATATTTTTATTCCAGATGCTTTTAATACCAAATTCTTTTAATAAGTTTAATGTCATCTTAACATAACTTTTAGAAACTAAATTTCCTTTAATTTTTAGCTTTAAACCTTTTTTTAATATTGGTCCAATTAGCAAAATAGAAGTTATAAATTGTGAACTTATTGTTCCATCTATTTCTACTTCTCCTCCAAGTAGTTTAGTTCCTGTAATTTTTAATGGAGCAAAGCCTTCTTTTTCTAAGTAGCAAATTTTTGCTCCTAATGCTTGTAATGTGGACACTAAAGTCTTTATTGGTCTTTCCTTAATTCTCTTAGTTCCAGTTAAAATAAATTCTTTACCTGTTTGTATTGCAAGAAAAGAAGTAAGAAAACGAAATGTTGTTCCTGCTGCTCCTACATTAATTTCATTATGATCTGTATGTAGAGCTTTTTTTAAAGCAATTGTATCGTCTGAATCAGATAAATTGTTTATCGTGAAATTGTTATTGCAAAGCGCTTGAATAATTAGTAATCTGTTAGAGATGCTTTTAGATGCAGGTAAATTAACTTTACAAGTAACTATTTTGCTGGGATGTGAAATTTTATAATTCATCTTTAGTAAATAGATTGTCAATTGTACAATTTCCTATTCCGTTAAGTAAAGTAAAGTTAATTTTAGCTTCTTTATTCTTTTTGTCATTTAGTAAGAATTTCATAAGCTTATTTTTTGAAGGCATATCAGGAAGTTGAAAATTACTTAGGATATAATTTTTAATATCATTTTTTTCATTTTGTGATAATAAAGAAAGTTCACATTCTAAAATTATTCCCATTAACACAGCTTCACCATGAAGTATAGGAGTTTTTTTTTCTAAATAATAACTTTCAATTGCATGTCCATATGTATGACCAAAATTTAATTTCTTTCTATTATTTTTTTCTAATGGATCAGATTTTACAATTGTATTTTTTATTTGGATAGAGATTTCAATTATATGTTTCCAGTCTAGATTTTTGAATGAACTATTTGATAGTAGCTCCCAATGTTTTTTGTTTTTAATTAAAGCATGTTTTATAACTTCTGCAAAGCCTGAATGTAGTTGGTTTTGTGAAAGTGTCTTTAGAAAAATAGGATTTATAATAACAGATTTTGGATTTGAAAAGAGACCTATTTGATTTTTAAGATCATTAAAATTAAAACCTAGTTTACCTCCAATTGATGCATCTACCATCCCAAGAAGTGTTGTAGGGATCTGAATAAAATCTATACCTCTCTTATATGATGTAGCACAGAATCCTCCAATATCACCAATCACGCCTCCACCAAGATTAATTAGCACTGAATCTCTATCAAAATTATTTAACGATAGTTCCTCCCAAATAATATTACAACTTGAAATATTTTTTTTTTGTTCTCCAGAAGGAACTTCAATAACAATAGAATTATTTATTTTAGGTAAAAGACTAAGGCAATCTCTTTTTGTGTTTTTATCTACTAAAATAGCTACTTTAGAATAGCAAGAAACATCTAATTTTGACAGAGATTCGTCTCCAACCCATATAGAATAATTATCTGCTTTTATCTCTTTCACTCAGTTATTTCTGATAATGGATTTCCTGTACACCCGTTTGGATAAGCTGTACCTAAAATCATTGATATTGTAGGTGCAATATCACGGATATTAACTTTTCTATCTGTTTTGCCTTGTGGAATGTCTCCTCCCCAAAAAATTAAGGGTACATGAGTGTCGTAGCTGTATGATGAGCCGTGAGTAGTGCCACCACTTTCCCAGTGAGTTTTCAACCAGCCAGTTTGTAAGCTAACTATCACATCGCCAGATCTTTTCTGATTATATCCTCTTTGAACTAAAGAGTGGAATGAATTAGAGTATTCGTTTTCATGTAGTTGGCTTGCTGTGTAGGTATTTTTAATCCAATTATATTTTAACAAAAAATTAGCGCATTTTTTTTGTATTTCTTCAATACTA
>NYTT01000069.1 GCA_002683775.1 Flavobacteriales bacterium | reverse complement strand
CTATTTACAAATGAGACTAGAGATTATATTGAATATCCATTAAGTGGTTACCTCTTTGAGATAGAGGCAATAAAAAACTTAAAAGGGACAAGTCCTGTAAATCATTTAGAAATCGTTGGAAAAGTTGAAAAACATATTGAATTAAAAAACCGATTTTTTTTGGGTTCAAGCTTTAAAAGTAAATGGTCATCTGATGGATATCAACCTTATTTTGCTCAGGAAGGTTTTGGTTTTGATGATTACGTTAGAGGCTACGAATATTATGTAATTGATGGACAAGATTTTTGGTTATCTAAAACAGTTTTAAAATATGCATTAATTCAAAAAACAAATTTTGAGATTCCATATGTTAAAATGAAACAATTTAATAAATCACATTACTCACTTTATCTTGGTTTATTTTCTGATATGGGATATGTAGTAGATAATCAAAATAGTACTCAAAATAATTTATCAAATCAACTTCTATGGGGCAATGGAATAAGTATTGATTATGTCACATATTATGATAAATTATTAAGAATTGAATTTTCTATTAACCATTTAGGAGAAAAAGGAGTATTTTTACATTTTTCAAATCCATTTGGATCAAAAGACAAATTATGACAATTGCAATATTTGGAAGCCCATATCCTGAACATTTCACTAAATACATTCAACATTTAGTTAAAAAATTAGAAAGTGAGCATATTAAAATAATCGTTGAAGAAGAATTTTATGTTTTTCTACAAAATAATATTCGATTAACAAATAAAAAAGCAACATTCAATTCATATGAATCATTAAAAGAAAATGCAGATTTCTTATTAAGTATTGGTGGAGATGGCACCTTATTGAAAGCTGTAACATTTGTAAGGGAATCTAATATCCCTATTATGGGTATTAACACTGGAAGACTTGGTTTTATTTCTAGTATCTCTGCAGGACAAATTGATGATGCTATAAATGATATTTTAAAGAGAAATTTTATAATAAATGAGCGCGCTTTACTTGAGTTAACAACTGAAAATAATCTTTTTAAAGAAAAGAATTTCGCTTTAAATGAGGTTGCAATTTCAAAAAAAGATACCTCATCAATGATTAGAATTGATGCATTTGTTGACGATGAATTCCTAAATACATATTGGGCAGATGGTCTAGTTATTTCTACTCCAACGGGGTCAACGGGTTACTCTTTGAGTTGTGGAGGCCCAATAATAATGCCAGGAACAAATAATATCATTGTTACTCCAAATGCCCCACATAATCTAAATGTTCGTCCTATTGTTCTAAATGATACAAGCGTATTAAAGCTAAAAGTAGATGATAGAGATCAATTAGCATTAGTCTCTTTAGACTCTAGATCAAGGGCTTTTGACAGTGATACAGAATTATTAATAAAAAAGGCTGACTTTAAAATTAAACTCATACAACCACAAGATAATTCTTTCACATCAACTATTAGAAATAAGCTAATGTGGGGGCTGGATAAAAGAAGTTAATTTACTAGAATAAATATCTAGTTTTTCTATATTTGCACATTATTGATATAATCATGAAAAGATTTAAACTAAATACAGTTCTTCTAATAATTACATTACTTGTATTTAACTTTGCTTCTACTGCTCAACAATTTAAACCAAATACTGAGGTTGGTCTTATTCTAGGAACTTCATATTATTTAGGTGATCTGAATACTACCCATTTTAATCAATCTTCAGCAACAGCTGGACTTGTAATTAGAAAAAATATAGATAAAAGATTTGTATACAAAGCTGAAGTTATGTACCTAAACATAAAATCTGATGAAAGACAATCTTCAGATACAATTGCACTTAATCGAGGGTTACATTTTAGATCTCCTATTTATGAGCTCTCTGGCCAAATAGAATTTAATTTTCTTCCTTATCAAAGTGGGAACCCATTATACACATGGACTCCATTTGTATATACAGGGATATCTATATTCAGCTTTAATCCACAAGCTGAAAACATTAATGGAGAGTGGGTTGATTTACAAGAACTGGGTACTGAAGGACAAGGAACAACCACAGAATTTAATGGAAATACTAGATCTAAATACTCTTTAATACAATTTGCAATTCCAATAGGTGGAGGACTTAAAATTGCAGTAAATGAAAATTTTAATATCGTTTTAGAATATGGTGCACGAAAAACTTTTACCGATTATTTAGATGATGTTAGTACTACATATGCAGGTCCAAACATAAATGGATCATGGCCTGTTGAGATGTCTAATCTTGCCCAACAAATGTCTGATCCAAACGGAACTCATGTAAAAGATGAGCAAAGAGGGAATCCAGATAAAAAAGATTGGTATTCATTTGCAGGTATCACCCTCTCATTTAAGCTCAACAACAATACAAAGGATTGTTATCCTTAAATTGTAAATGAGACAAACAATAGATAAAAATAATTTACCAAAACATATTGCCATTACCATGGACGGTAATGGAAGATGGGCAAAATCAAAAGGCAAAATAAGAGCATTCGGTCATAAAAATGGGGTTAAAGCTGTGAGAGAGGCTACTGAGTACGCAACAGAAATTGGAATCAAATATCTAACTTTATATGCCTTTTCTACAGAAAATTGGAATCGACCTAAGCATGAAGTTAATGCGCTGATGGCATTACTAGTTAGTGCAATAAAAAAGGAAACTGCTACTCTAATGAAAAACAACATTAAACTTATTAGTATTGGTGAAATTGATTGTTTACCATCAAAAGCAAAGCAGGAATTATCAGATGCAATTAATAAAACAAAAAATAATACTGCATTAACACTTGTTTTAGCACTAAGTTACAGTGGTAGATGGGAAATAATAAATTCAGTTAAAAATATTATTAAAGACAAAGTAGCTGTTGAGAATATAAACGAGAGCTTATTTAAACAATATTTAACAACTAAAAACGTTCCTGACCCAGAGTTATTAATTAGAACAAGTGGTGAATATAGAATCAGTAATTTCCTATTGTGGCAAATTGCTTATTCCGAACTTTACTTCACAGATACTATGTGGCCTGATTTTACTAAAAAGGAATTAGAAAAAGCAATCTTAAATTATCAAAATAGAGATAGAAGGTTTGGAAAAACAAATGAACAATCACAAAACTAAAACTTTGAAGAAACTTTTAACATTAATATTAGCACTGTCTCATCTAATAATTATAGCTCAAACAAATGAGTTGCTTGATTACTCTACACCAAAAAAATATGAACTTGGTGGAATAGTAATTGAAGGAGCAAATAATCTTAACAATAGTACACTTATTGCAATTACAGAACTTGAAATTGGAAAAGAAATTGAGATTCCTGGTAGTAAAATAACAAAAGCTATTAATAAATTATGGGACCAAGGTTTGTTCTCTAATATAGAAATTTCAATAGATAAAATCGTTGGTGAAACAATATTTATCACAATAAATTTAAAAGAATATCCGAGGCTTTCACAATTTAAATTTGAAGGTAAAAAGGTGAGTAAATCTGATGTCACATCACTTAAAGACGAACTTAAATTAATGAGAGGAAGAGTACTTACCCAGAATTTAATCAATAACAGTTTAAATACAATAAAAGACTATTATATTAATAAAGGGTTTTACAATGTAACGGTAGGATATGTTACAAGTACTGATACTTTAGCTAAAAATTCTGAAAAATTAATTTTTAATATTTCAAAAGGTAAAAAAATTAAAATTAAAGATATAATAGTAACTGGAAGGTCTAAAATTTTAAATCTAAAAAAATCACTGTTAAATAATCAAGACTCCGTTTATTGCGTAAGCAATTACAACTTAAAAAAGAGTATGAAAGAAACCAAATCCAAAAGTTTTTGGAGATTTTGGAAAACATCAAAATTTATACAGAATAATTTTGAAGATGATAAGAACAATATTATCGCGAAATATAACGAAATTGGATATAGAGATGCTAGAATAGAGACTGACTCAGTTTACCTTAACAGTGATAACACAATGACAATCGAAATCAGAATAGTTGAAGGTGAGCCATATAGATTTGGGAACATTACTTTTACTGGAAATACTGTATATTCTTCAGAAGAATTATCTCGCCGATTAGGAGTTAAAAACAATGATATTTTTGATCAATCTGTTTTAAATTCAAGATTATTTAGCGATGGATCTGGAAACACGAATGTAAGTTCATTGTATCTTGACGATGGGTATCTATTTTTTAATGCTACACCTGTTGAAATAGCAGCTAATGATAAAAAAATTGATCTTGAAATTAGAATTTTTGAAGGCCAACAAGCTAGAATTAATAAAATTAAGGTAACGGGGAATACTAAGACTAATGATCATGTTATAATGCGTGAGTTAAGAACACGTCCTGGCGATTTATTTAGTCAAACAGATATTCAGAGATCGATGCGTGAATTATCACAAATGCAGTACTTTAATCCTGAAGCATTTGATGTTAAAGTAGAGCCAGATCAAGCAAGAAACTCTGTAGATATTACATATATCGTTGAAGAGAAATCTTCTGATCAAATTCAATTACAAGGTGGTTGGGGGGCAAATCGAATAGTTGGACAACTAGGACTAAGTTTTAATAATTTTTCTACTAGAAATATCTTTAAAAAAGATAAATGGACTCCTCTCCCATCAGGTGACGGACAAATACTTTCATTAACAGCATCATCAAATGGAATTTACTATCAAAACTATAATATTTCTTTTACTGAGCCTTGGCTTGGAGGTAAAAAACCTAATTCTTTATCTATTTCTCTTTACAAATCAATCTCTTCTAATGGTCAGTCAGGAGATGAAAGAGAAGCTATCGAGATTACAGGTTTAACCATTGGTTTAGGTAAAAGATTACAGAAACCAGATGATTATTTTACAATGTATAATGGCATTAACTTTCAACAATATAAACTAATAAATAATAATTCTTTCTTCTCATTTAGTAATGGATTTTCAAACAACGTAAATTATAATATTCGAATTGGTAGAAATTCTGTTGATCAACTAATTTATCCAAGAAGAGGATCTAATTTTTCTCTAAGTTTAAAGATGACTCCCCCGTATTCAATGTTTGATGGTATTAGTGATTACTCCAAAATTTCAGATCAAGAAAAATATTCATGGATTGAATACTATAAATGGAAATTTAAATCCTCATGGTTTTCAGCTTTTACTGACAAATTAGTTCTTAATACTAGAATAGAAATCGGTTTACTTGGAGCCTATGATAATGACTTAGGAGTCGCTCCTTTTGAAAGATTCTATGTAGGAGGAGATGGTATGAGTGGAATGGGGTATCAATTTGATGGAAGAGAATTAATCTCACTAAGAGGATATAGCAATAATTCTATATCACCACAAACAGGAGCAACAATTTATAATAAATATACTACTGAGTTACGATATGCAATTAACTTAAATCCAAGCTCAACTGTATATGCACTTGGGTTTTTAGAAGCTGGTAACGCATGGGATAGCTTTAATAATTTTAATCCTTTTGGAGTAAAAAGATCAGCTGGTTTTGGTGTGCGAATAATGCTTCCAATGATTGGAATGATGGGACTTGACTATGGGTGGGGACTTGATGATATATTAGGAAATCCTGATGCAAATGGTGGTCAATTTCACTTTTCTATAGGTCAACAATTTTAATTAAATTTGTAAAAAAATATACATGAAAAAATTACTGCTATTATTTATATTTATATATGTTAACCTTACTACAACATTTGCACAAAAATTTGCATATGTCGATACAGATTATATTTTAAATAAAATTCCTGAATTTAAACAGGCTCAAGATAAGTTAGATAATTTCTCTGCTGACTGGCAAGCAGAAATAGAGTCAAAATATGTGGCTGTTGAAAAAATGTATCGAGCCTATCAACAAGAAAAAGTTCTTCTTACTGAAAATATGAAAAGTAAAAGAGAAGAAGCTATAATTACAAAGGAAACTGCCGCAAAAAATTTACAGCAAAAATATTTCGGTCCCGAAGGTCAGCTTTTTACTAAAAGACAAGAGTTAATAACCCCAATTCAAGATAAAATACAAAATGCAATTAAAGAATTAGCAAAAGCAAATAAATATCAAATAGTATTTGATAGCTCAAGCGATTTAATAATGTTGCATAAAGACAATAACCTCGATCAATCTGACAAAGTGTTAGATTTAATGGGGTATTAATAATAACTAAATAACACTAATAAATTACAATGAAAAAAATTACATTTCTAGTCCTAATAAGCTTAATTACTTTAAGTACCTTTTCTCAGAACAAGTTTGGATACATTGATTCTCAAGAACTGTTAATGCTAATGCCAGAAAGAAAAAATGCAGAATCAGAAGTTCAAAATTTTGCTAAAAGCTTAGAATCACAACTTGCTGCAATGACTGCAGAGTATCAAGAAAGTGTTCAAGATTACCAATCAAACGAAGCAAGCTATACTGATTTAATTAAACAAGATAAAATAGCCGAGATAACAGGTCTAGAACAAAGAATTCAGGCCTTTCAGCAAAATGCACAGCAATCACTGCAAAAAAAGGAACAAGAGCTTCTTGAGCCTATTTTATCAAAAGCAAGAAGTGCAATAGAAGAGGTTGCTGTTGAAGGTAACTTTACTTACATTTTTGATAAAAGTGTTGGGTCAATTTTATATGCTAAAGAAAGTGAAAATGTATTATCTCTTGTAAAAAAGAAATTAAAATTATAATCTCCAAAGCCACATACTAGATTAAAAAAGCATCAATTGTGATGCTTTTTTTATATATTTAAAAAATGAATAATCAGCCTATTGGAATATTTGATTCTGGAATTGGAGGTTTAACAGTAGCTCATGCAATAAAAAAGATTTTGCCAAATGAAGATATAATTTATTTTGGAGACACTGAACATTTACCTTATGGTGAAAAATCAAAAAAAGCCATTCAGAATTACAGTATAAAAATCACTCAATTCTTATTACATAAAAAATGTAAGATAATAATCATTGCTTGTAATAGTGCTTCTTCTTTAGCATATAAATCAGTAAAAAAAACAGCTAAAAAAATACCCGTTTTTAATGTTATTAATCCTATTGTTGATCATATAGTTAAACAATGTTCTGAATATAATATTGGTGTAATTGGAACAAAAGCAACTATACAATCTAATATTTATGAAACTGAAATAAAAACACTTTGCAAGTCAGCAAAAGTTTCATCATTAACAACTCCTCTTTTAGCTCCTATGATTGAGGAAGGCTTTATAAATGATGATATTAGCCAGACAGTTATAGCAAATTATTTAGCAAACAAAAAATTAGCTAATATTGAGCATTTGATATTAGCATGTACACATTATCCATTAATTCGTCATAAAATAAACGAATATTATAAAGGAAAAGTAAATGTTATTGATTCAGCAAATATAGTAGCTAAGCACATTGCAGAACAACTTGAAAAAAATGATATACTGAGTAATAGTAAAAAAAATAAACATCAATTTTATGTTTCAAACTTTACGAAATCATTTGAAGAAAGTGCTAATTTCTTTTTTAAGGAATATATTAAATTAGAAGAAGTAAACATTTGAAATTAATCTTTAAACCAAGAAGAGTATATTAAATAATTTTTTGATATTCCTTTAATCAAGCGACCTGTTTGTTCACTATTTAACTCCTTTACTTTTTTGGCAGGGACACCAGCAAAAATACTGCCAGATTCAACTCGAGTTCCTTCAAGAACAACTGCTCCGGCTGCAATTATAGTATTACTCTCAATTATTGCACCATCCATTACAATTGCACCAATGCCTACAAGAACATTATCATTAATAATACAACCATGAACTACAGCATTATGTCCTATAGAGATATTATTACCTAAAATCGTTTTAAACTTTTTAAATGTACAATGGATTACTGCTCCATCTTGAATATTTACATTGTTACCAATTCTAATTGCATTTACATCTCCCCTAATCACAGCTGCAAACCAGATACTACAATTATTTCCTGTAATTACATCACCAACAATAGTTGAGTTTTCTGCTTTATAAACATTATCCCCAAAAATTGGTGTTTTACCTTTTACACTTTTTATTAATGCCATCATTAAATTGTTTGTATTTTTGACAAAAATAAACATTATGAATTATAGTATTTATGCTGAAAGCACACCTAATCCTGAAGTAATGAAATTTGTTTCAAATAGAATGCTTGCAGATAAAAGTATTGAGATTAAAAATGTTGGGGAAGCGCATGGCATATCTATAGCAATTGAATTATTAAAATTTCCCTTTGTTGAAAGTATCTACATGAGTTCTAATTTTATCTCTATAACAAAAATTAAAAATTTAGAATGGGAAAGTATTGCGATGCAGTTAAGAATATTTATTACTGAACATCTAAATAGTAATGAAATAACAAACCATACAAAGGATATTAAAGTTGCAAAAGAAAATACTATAAATGATAAACAGTACGCAAATAGCCGAGTATTAACTCAAAAAGAAAAAGAGGTTGAAGCCATATTAAATGAATACATTGCTCCAGCTGTAGAATCTGATGGTGGAGCTATTACTTTAAACTATTATAAAGAGAATATTGTTTGTGTAGATCTCAAAGGAGCTTGTAGTGGCTGTCCGTCTTCGACAAGCACTTTAAAAGGAGGTATCGAAACATTGTTGAGGCAAAAGATAAGTCCAGAAATAGAAGTTATTGCTAATGAAGAGTAATCTTTTACTTTTATTTTCTTTAGTTTTTTTTTGTAAAGTTAATGGACAAAATAATTTAACGACTTTTGGAATACAATACAAACCTATAATACCTTCATCATACTTTAATTCTTCACACTTTCAAGAAGAAATTAACTTTTTTACTTTTAATTTAAAACCAGGATATAGTTACTCACTTGGAATGTTATTGAGACAAAAGGTTAATCAAACTTTCTCAATTGAATCTGGAATTAATTATATTCAGAGGAACTATTCGCTTTCTATTGATAACATTCAAATTGATAATGATGAAACATTTTTTGGACTAAGATCATATGAACTACCAATTCAATTACTTACCTATGTTCAGATTAAAGAATTGTGGTATCTAAATGTTGCATTTGGATTATCCTACAATATTCAAACATCAGATATTTTATCTTATGGTAATATGTCTGATAATTTTATTCAAAATACCTATAGAAAAACAGGTAGCTATATAGCTTTGCTAGCTAATATAGGCATTGAATATAGATCGTCTGAAAGTGGATTCTATTATTTTGGAACTAGTCTTCATAGGCCGTGGACTGAATTAGGCAGAATTTATCCTGAGTACAAAGACAATAATGCTAATTTTAATAATGTAGATTTTAAAGATAAATACTATTTAGAATTAATAGGCTCTTTTGTAACTTTAGACTTTCGATATTTTTTTGGAGAATAACTTTTTCTAAAAAATATTTTTATAAAAGAAACTAGGCGTGCAATTTCTCTTTTTTGAGCATTAACTCATCTTCAGTTTCAACATTATCAGTGTCATCTATACAACAATCAACAGGACAGACAGCAGCACATTGTGGCTCGTCATGAAAACCGATACATTCAGTACATTTATCAGTTGCGATATAAAAGAATTCATCGGAGAAACCTCCATCTTCTCTTTCTGTATTATCATTCATCGTAGTACCATCTGAAAATTTCCACGCTTGTTCAGGAGAATAAATTGCATTATTTGGACATTCGGGTTCGCATGCCTCGCAATTTATACAGTCATCTGTTATTTTAATAGCCATATCATTAATTTAAAACACAAAAATAAGTCTTTTTTATTAAGTAATTACATGTAAAATTAATTTAAATTGATTCTGTATGGCAACAAAACAATAAAAAAACATCGTGTTATAAAGAAGCTTTGTATTTTTGTTAAATAAAAGGTGCAAAGTAAAATTATGAATAATTCAAAAGTTGTTGATTTAGAAAAAGTAGTAATCAAATTTGCAGGTGACTCTGGTGATGGTATGCAACTTACCGGAACCCAATTTACAGACACTTCCGCTTTACTTGGAAATGATTTAGCAACTTTTCCTGATTATCCTGCTGAAATTAGAGCCCCTCAAGGAACTGTAGCTGGAGTTTCAGGATTTCAAATTCATATTGGAAGAATAGATATCAATACTCCTGGAGACATAGCAGATGTTTTGGTAGCTATGAATCCAGCTGCTTTGAAAGCTAATAAAAATTTCATTAAAAAAGGAGGAAGTATAATTGTAAATATTGACAGCTTCAATCAGAGAGATTTTGACAAAGCTGGATACGAACAATCACCACTTGAAGATAACTCATTTGAAGGATACAATATAATTGAAGCTCCGATAACAAAACTCACAAGAGAGACACTTAAAGATTCTAAACTAGACGGTAAGAGTATTGGAAGAGCAAAAAATATGTTTGCACTTGGGATTGTATATTGGATGTTTAATAGACCTATGCAACAAACAGAATCTTTCTTAAAAGCAAAATTTAAGAAATCACCAGAGCTAGTTGAAGCAAATATTAAAGTTATGCATGCAGGATATAATTTTGCAGATACAATTGAAGCTCTTTCATCTTCTTACACTGTTTTATCAGCTAAGCTTCCTAAAGGTACATATAGAAATGTTATGGGGAATCAAGCTATGTCATGGGGCTTTCTGGCAGCAGCTGAAAATGCAAAGAAAGAGTTATTTCTAGGATCATACCCTATAACACCTGCATCAGATATTTTACATGAACTTGCAAAACATAAGAATTTAGGAGTTAAAACCTTCCAAGCTGAAGATGAAATTGCAGGAATATGTTCGGCAATAGGAGCAAGTTTTTGTGGTAGCCTTGCTATTACAACAACATCAGGACCTGGATTAGCGCTAAAAGGAGAAGCCATTGGATTAGCAATAATGACTGAGCTCCCACTGGTTGTTGTTGATGTACAAAGAGGAGGCCCATCAACTGGACTGCCAACAAAAACAGAACAATCTGATTTAATGCAAGCTCTTTATGGAAGAAATGGGGAAAGCCCCGCTGTTGTTTTAGCATCTTCTACACCTGCAAATTGTTTTGATTGGGCTTATCAAGCTTCAAAAATAACTTTGGAGCATAACACACCTGTTATCTTATTATCTGATGGATATTTGGGTAATGGTGCTGAACCATGGAAGATAAAATCCACAAATGATATGCCTAAAATTAATCCAAATGTTGCTAAAGAAGAAGATAATTATTTCCCGTATGCAAGAGATAAAAAAACATTTTCTAGAAAGATTGCAATTCCTGGAACAAAAGGATTAGAACATAGACTTGGAGGGTTAGAAAAGGAGGATATAACAGGCAACGTATCTTATGATCCAGAAAATCATGAAAAAATGTGTAAAATTCGTTCTGAAAAAATAAATCGTCTTTCTAACATAATACCGGAGCAAAAAATATATGGGAAAGAAAGCGGAAATTTATTAGTCGTTGGATGGGGAGGGACATTTGGATCACTATACTCAGCAGTTGGAGCATTGCTTAAAGATGACAATAGTGTTGGATTATGTCATTTTAATTATATTAATCCTCTTCCAAGTAATACTAAAGAAATCTTATCAAAATTTAAAAGAATTGTAGTTTGCGAACTCAATGCAGGACAATTTGCAAATTATTTAAGAATGAACTTTCAGGGATTTGTTTTTGAACAATACAACAAGCTTCAGGGGTTTCCATTTACATCTATAGAATTAGAAGCACATTTTAAATCACTATTATCAAAATAATGGAAAAACTAACAAATAAAGACTTTTCAAGCGATCAAGAGGTTAGGTGGTGTCCTGGTTGTGGTGATTATGCAATATTAAGAGCTATGCAGAAATCATTGCCTTTACTTAATAGAAAAAAAGAAGATTTCATTTTTATTTCTGGAATTGGATGCTCATCTAGATTTCCTTATTATATGGATACTTATGGATTTCATAGTATTCATGGAAGAGCCCCAGCATTCGCAACCGGAATGAAATTAGCAAATCCTAATCTAAGTGTCTGGCAAATCACTGGAGATGGCGACGCATTAGCAATAGGAGGAAATCATTTTATACATGCTTTAAGAAGAAATATTGATATTAATATTCTTCTTTTTAATAATGAAATATATGGATTAACTAAAGGTCAATTTTCTCCAACTTCTAAAAAAGGAATTAAAACAAAATCAAATCCTCACGGAACAACTGACGAACCTTTCTCCCCATCAGATTTATCATTAGGAGCAAAGAGTTCCTTTTTTGCTAGAGTTGTTGACACTAATCCAAAATTGATGCAAAAAATATTTGTTGAAGCTGAAGCTCATAAAGGGACATCTTTAATAGAAATATTGCAAAACTGTGTTATTTTTAATGATAAAACTTTTTCATCAATTACTGGAAAAGAAGTTAAAAAAGATGCTCAATTGATATTAGAACATGGTAAGCCAATTTTATATGGGGCTACAATGAATAAAGGAATAGTACTAAATAAGTTTAAACTTGAAACAGTTATAATAGGTGAAAATGGGATAACTATAGATGATATATTAGTACATGATGCTTATGAACAAGATTCTACCTTACATGCAATGTTAGCAAGAATGAGACCCCCAGAATTTCCAGCAGCTTTAGGAGTAATTAGATCTGTAAAAAGATCTACTTTTGATAGTGACATGAATTCTCAAATAGATTATGAGAAAAGAAATGCAAAATTTAATAACGTAAACGAATTGTTATTTTCTGGTGATACTTGGAATGTTTAATCAAATAGAAATTTTATTTACAAAGCTAGATAATTTTCTGCATCTCCACCCATTAATAACTCAACTGGGTTTTCTAAGCATTCTTTAACTTTTACTAAAAAGCCAACTGACTCTCTTCCATCAATTACTCTATGGTCATATGAGAGTGCAACATACATAATAGGTCTTATTTTAACCTCTCCATCAATTGCCATTGGTCTTTCAAGAATATTATGCATGCCCAATATAGCAGATTGGGGGGGATTTATAATTGGTGTTGAAAGCATTGAACCAAAGACACCGCCATTAGTAATTGTAAAAGTACCTCCCAGCATTTCATTTATAGTTAATCTGCCATCACGAGCTTTAATTGCCAATCTCTTTATCTCAGATTCAATTTCTTGAAAATTAAGTAATTCAGCATTTCTTATAACTGGAACCATCAAACCTTTAGGTGCGCTTACTGCAATACCAATATCAGTGTAATTATGATGAATTATTTCATTTTTATCAATCATTGAATTAACATCTGGAAATGCCTTTAATGCAATGGTAACTGATTTAGTGAAAAATGACATGAAACCTAATCCTACATCATATTTATCTTTAAATTTATCTTTATATTTTTTTCTTATTTCAAAAATTTTAGTCATGTCGACTTCATTAAAAGTAGTTAACATGGCTGTTTCATTCTTGACAGCAACTAATCTGCTTGCAATTTTTCTTCTTAGTGTTGACATTTTTTTCCTTGAAGTGCCTCGTGGACCACTTTCTGAGACGACCCCGACTGCATCTAAGACATCATTTTTAGTAATTTTACCTAACTCTCCTGTACCCTTAACCTCATTTTCAGATATCTCTAAATCACTAATTATTGCAGATGCTAACGGTGTCGCTTTCTTTAAAGTTGCTTGTTTTTTAATTATATCATTACTTTTAATTTCAGCAGAACCCTTATCTTTCAAAAAGGGTTCTTTACTTTCACCAATAATTGAAGTATCAATAGTACAAACAATATCTCCTACAGCTACAGTTTCACCTTCATTAACAATAATAGTTATCTTTCCACTTTGCTCTGCGGGTAATTCTAAAGTTGCCTTGTCTGAATCTATTTCAGCTATAGATTGATCTTTCTCAACGTAATCTCCATCCTTGACAAGCCATTCAGCTATCTCAACTTCAGATATTGATTCTCCTGGACTTGGTACTTTCATTTCTAATAACATAATATCTAATCTTTTATATAGAAAAATTCACTGTATTTAAAATATGAATACACACTACTGTAGACTTATCATTAAATTTATTTTTTAACATAAACACTTATTTTTTTCTAATGTAAAACTTTATTTTTTAGTTTGTAATTAATAATTATAAAAAAACCTTATTAATAATTTCTTCCTGTTGAATATTAGATTTCTTGCTAGAACCACTTGCAGTAGCAGCAGAAAATTTTCTTGCAATTACTTGTATATCATATTCCCTTAGTTCTTGTAGAATATATGACCATGCTCCCATATTCTGTGGTTCCTCTTGAACCCAGATAAGTTCTTTATAATCATACTTATTTAAGATTCTCTTTATTTTTTCTATGTTTAATGGAAATAACTGCTCAATTCTTATAATAGCAATATGATTAGCAGCTAAATTTTGTTTTCGATCTAATAACTCAAAGTAAATTTTACCACTACAAAAAACTAACTTGTCGATTAGATTTAATGATTGTGTATCATCAATTACCGTTTCAAAACATCCATTTACTAAATCTGAGACAGAAGACCTACATTGTGGATGCCTAAGCAAACTTTTCGGAGTAAAAACAACAAGTGGTTTTCTATAATTTCTCTTTAATTGTCTTCTTATTAAATGATAAAAATTAGCAGGAGTGGTACAATTTACAATCTGCATATTATATTTTGCACACATTTGTAAATATCGTTCTATTCTTGCTGAAGAATGCTCTGCTCCTTGACCCTCATATCCATGTGGCAATAGAATTACCAAGCCGCTCATTACTTTCCATTTGTCTTCAGCACATGAAATGAACTGATCAATAAGAATCTGAGCTCCATTTGAAAAATCTCCAAATTGTGCCTCCCAGATTGTAAGTGCATCAGGGCGAGTAATAGAATAACCATAATCAAATCCTAAAACACCATATTCTGAAAGTAAAGAATTATATGCTACAAAATTTGCATCGCTATTAATGTTATCTAATGGACATACTTCCTCTTCAGATTGTTCAACTTTTAGCACCGCATGTCTATGAGAAAAAGTACCTCTTTCAACATCTTGACCGCTTAGTCGAACATCATGCCCTTCATCTAGCAATGATGCGTAGGCTAGTAATTCACCCATAGCCCAATCTAAAGAATCTAACTGTTCAATCATTTTTTTTCGATCCAGAAGTAGCTTTCTTGTTTTTTTAAATAATTGATCTGATTTTGGAAATTCGTAAAGAGATTTAGCTAATAATCTGATTTTTTTCTCAG
Organism: Flavobacteriales bacterium; assembly: GCA_002683775.1. Classification (GTDB taxonomy): domain Bacteria; phylum Bacteroidota; class Bacteroidia; order Flavobacteriales; family BACL11. The sequence continues at coordinate 6,841 of NYTT01000069.1, read as the reverse complement.
TAAGATTAGAGTTTTTCACTATTTTAAAAGTGGGAATAAAATTTCTTTTAATATCACTCCACTCATCCTTGAGAAATCTTGTGATTTTAGCTTTTTTAATTTCTTTTGCTTCATCAAACCTTTCTTGAAGTAGGTTTTGGAACTTTTTCTCTAACTCTTTTGCTATACTATTTTCAACAACCCCCTCACTTAATAGTTTCTGAATATAGATTTCACGAGGGTTCTTATGTTTAGAAATTGTTTCGTACAATTTTGGCTGAGTAAATCTTGGCTCATCTCCTTCATTATGTCCATATTTTCTATAACATAACAAATCAATAAAAATATCTTTTTTATATTTTTGTCTATATTCTACAGCTAGTTGTAATGAATGAACTACAGCCTCGACATCATCACCATTGACATGTATGACGGGTGATAATGTCACTTTTGCAATATCTGTACAGTATGTACTCGACCTTGCATCTAAATAATTAGTAGTAAAACCTACCTGATTATTAACAGCAATATGAATAGTTCCACCAGTTTTATAACCATCTAATTGAGCCATTTGAATAACTTCATACACAACTCCTTGTCCTGCAAGAGCAGCATCACCATGAAGTAAAATCGGTAATATTTTTGTCGTATCACTATTATATTTACTGTCAAGTTTAGCTCTTGTTATTCCTTGTACCACAGGGTTAACTGCTTCTAAATGTGATGGATTTGGAGTTAAGTTTAATTTAACGTTTCGGCCATTATTACATTTTTGGAATGATGTAAATCCAAGATGATATTTTACATCTCCTGAAATTAGATCATCTTCATACATGTTACCTTCAAATTCTGAAAAAATCTCTTTGTAAGTTTTATTAAAAATATTTGCTAAAACATTTAATCGTCCTCGATGAGCCATACCCATTACAAATTCTTCAACGCCTAGTTTTGAACTATGTTCAACAAGTGCGTCTAAAGCTGGTATAAGTGATTCTGCTCCTTCTAAAGAGAATCTTTTTTGACCTACAAACTTTTTATGCAAGAAATTTTCAAATGCTACTGCCTGATTTAATTTATGTAGTATGTGTTCTTTCTCATTAGATTTGAAATCTGGTGTATTTGAATTTTTATGCAATCTTTCTTTAATCCAATTAATTTCTTCAGGATCTCTAATATACATGTATTCAATACCAATAGACTGACAATATACCTTCTGTAAATGTTTAATAATTGTTTCCAAAGAAGAAGGCCCAATTCCAACTAGTGTTCCGGCATGAAATTCAGCTTTTAAATCTGATTCCTCTAAACCAAAATTTTTATAATCTAAGGTGGGTGTATACTTTCTTCTTTCTCTAACAGGATTAGTTTTAGTAAATAAATGTCCGCTTTTTCTATATGCATCTATTAAGTTGATTACCTTAAATTCTTTTTGAAAATATTGTGGGATATCATCATCAGAGTAAACCTCCTTTGCAAAATCATATCCTTTAAAAAAATGACTCCATTCTTTGTCTATACTCTGGGGGTCTAGTGTAAATTTTTCATACAATGCTTCAATCATCTTTGTATGTGCAGAGCCTAAGAATGAGAAATTATCCATTATAAAATGCAAAAAATTTTATACAAAATTATCTATTTTTTATGATATACAGCAGATAAATTAATAAAGTATTTGTGTTAAACATTAACATCTACCTATCCCTTTGCATTAATTTATCAGCAAAATCAATTAATGGGGATTTCTTATCAGAATCAATGGCATCTAAATGCTTCATTGCCTTAATATAATATGCCTTCATAAGGTCTAAAGTGTGTTTCTTAATATTCAAGTCAAGAAAAATATTTTTAACTTTCTCAACTTTTGTATCATATTCATCTTTACTTGTATATAATTTTTTTAATTTCAATTTAGTAGAAATGTCAGATATTTGAAGTGCTTTTAAATATAAAAAGGTCTTTTTATTAGCAAGAATATCACCACCTATTTTTTTTCCAAATAATTTAGATGTGCCAAAAACATCCAATAAATCATCTTTTAATTGAAATGCAATCCCCATATTGAGCCCAAATTCATAAAGATGGTTCTGATCTTTATCATTGGCATCAGCTAAAACAGCACCAATCTTTAAGGATGCAGCTAGAAGTACAGCAGTTTTAAATTCAATCATCTTCATATAATCAATTAAAAGAACATCATCTGTAGATTCAAAATCCATATCCCATTGTTGCCCCTCACATACTTCAATAGCTGCTTTATTAAATATATTTAATATAGTTTTTAAATATTTAGACTCTACTTGAGTTAGTAGTTGATAAGCGTGAATCATCATTACATCACCAGATAAAATAGCAATATTATTATTCCATTTTTTATGCACAGTAATTTTTCCTCTTCTTAAAGGAGCCTTGTCCATGATATCATCATGAAGTAAAGTAAAATTATGAAAGATCTCAATAGCTTTTGCTGGTGAAAATGCTCTCTCAATATTATCGTTAAAAAGTTGATATGAGATTAACAATAAAATAGGCCTGATTCGTTTGCCACCAAATTCCATTGTATATTCAATTGGTGAATAGAGATTTTCTGGATCTTTAAGATAAGAAGTATTATTAATCTCAGCTTCAATAATTTCTGCAATTTGTGATAAATCTTTCACTAAATATTTGCTAATCTAATTAAATAATCTCCATAGCCACTTTTAGACAGTGGTTTGGCAATTTCAAGTAATTTTTCTTTATCAATATACCCCATTCTAAATGCAGCTTCTTCAATACAACCAATTTTTCTACCTTGCCTTTCCTCAATTAATTGAACATACTGATTAGCTTGCATTAAAGATGAGAATGTTCCTGTATCAAGCCATGTCGTACCTCTACCTAGCAACTTAACATTTAGTTTTCCTTGTTTTAGATATTCTTTGTTAATATCTGTTATTTCATATTCGCCTCTTTTTGATGGCTTTATATTTTTGGCAATTTTAACAACAGAGTTTTTATAAAAATAAAGTCCCGGGACAGCATAATTAGATTTAGGGACAGAGGGTTTCTCATCTAAAGAGAGTGCATAAAAATCTTTATCAAATTCTACAACACCATATCTCTGAGGATCATTAACATGATACCCAAAGATAGTTGCTCCAGTAACCGCTCTACATTCCTGAAGTGTTTTTATTTTCATTTGAAAAATATTATCACCTAAAATTAAACAAACATCATCGTCTCCAATAAACTCTTCACCTATTAAAAAGGCCTGTGCTAATCCATTTGGAATTTCCTGAACTTTATACTCAATATTACATCCAATTTGCGTTCCGTTTCCTAATAATTTTTTAAATAGTGGCAAATCGTGGGGAGTAGAAATAATTAGTATTTCATTAATACCAGAATAAATTAAAGTTGACAATGGATAATAAATCATTGGCTTATCGTATATAGGCATCAATTGTTTACTAATTGCTAAAGTAAGTGGATGTAGTCTTGTCCCTGATCCTCCTGCTAAAATGATTCCTTTCAAAGTCGTGTTTCTTTAATTATACAGTCATAATATCTGATTCCTTTTTAGAATAGATATTATCAATTTTACCAGAATAAATATTAGTTAGCTCCTGAACTGAATTCTCTGCATCTCGAACAATATCTTCAGACAAACCATCTTTACCAAGTTTTTTCATTTCATCGTTTGCTTTTTGTCTAATATTTCTAATGCTAACTTTTGCATTCTCTATTTCAGATTTTGCCTGTCTAACAAGTGCTTTTCGTCTTTCTTCAGTTAATGGTGGTACATTGATTATGACTTTTTCTCCATTATTAGATGGGTTAAAACCTAAATTTGCCTCAGTTATAGCATTTTCTATCTCTGCTATCAAACTTTTATCAAAAGGCTGAACAGAAATAGTCTGAGCATCTGTTGTAGATACATTTGCAGCTTGAGATAATGGAGTTTGAACTCCATAATAATCAACTTTTACTGTACTAAGCATTTGTGGATTAGCTTTTCCAGCTCTTATTTTTGATAATGCTATTTCAAGTCTAGAAATTGATTCTAACATCGAATCTTTTGCTATGTCTAAATTTATTTGAACCTCCTCTGTCATATATTATTTTTTTAATGATTAACTAAAGTTCCTACATCTTCACCCTCACAAATTCGTGTAAGACTTCCTTCTACATTCATGTTAAACACTTTAATTGGTAAGTTGTTTTCCTGACATAATGTAAATGCAGTTAAGTCCATAATATTCAATTTTTTCTCTAACACTTCAGTAAAAGTTATAGTATTGAATTTTTTTGCCGAAGAAACCTTTTCTGGGTCTTCAGTATAAATGCCATCAACTCTTGTTCCTTTTAGAATAATATCTGCTTCTATTTCAATTGCTCTTAAAGTAGCGGCAGTATCTGTTGTGAAATAAGGATTTCCTGTTCCTCCTCCAAAAATAACAACTCTACCTTTTTGGAGATGTCTCATAGCCTTCCTTCTAATATACGGTTCAGCAACCTGTTCCATTCTAATAGCTGTTAGTAATCTAGTTTCTATATTTATTGATTCTAATGCAGATTGTAATGCCATACCGTTAATTATAGTAGCAAGCATTCCCATGTGATCACCTTGTACGCGATCAAATCCGGCCCCCTCAGATTGAATACCTCGGTAAATATTACCTCCTCCTATGACAACAGCAACTTCAACATTTTTAGCTACAATGCTAGAAATATCATTAGCATATTTGCTCAACATCTTTGGGTCAATACCATATTCCCCATTCCCCATAAGAGATTCTCCGCTAAGCTTTAATAGTATTCTTTTATATTCCATGTCTTTAAAAGTTTTTCAAAGATAACTATTTGATTTAATTAAGATAATTAAAATCATGACATAAAAAAACCACTCTAGAAGAGTGGTTTTTTTTACTTTTTAAAAGTAATTATCCTAGTGAAACTTTTTTAAATTCAGTAACATTAACTTCTCCATATGTAGAAATATATTCAGAAACATTTTTTGATTCATCCTTTATAAATTTCTGATCAAGTAGACACATTTCTTGATCAAGCGTAGTATTATCTGAAATAAATCTATCGATTTTACCAGGCACAATCTTATCCCAAATATGTTCTGGTTTACCTTCAGATTTAAGTTCGGCCTCAATAGTAGATTTTGCATTTTTAATAACCTCATCTGTTAATTGCAACATTGATATGTAAAGAGGTATATTCTTTAGTGTTTTACCTAATCTACCTAACTCAACATTTTCCTTTTCGATAACAGCTATCCTAGCTTCAGTTTCAGATACAACAAAATTTGGATCAAAATCTTTATAAGATAATGTTGTTGCGCCCATAGATGCAATTTGCATGGCAAGATCTTTTGACAATTCAGCTTCACCATCAACATTACTATCAAGACCAACTATTACTGAAATTTTATTACCGTGAGTATACGATCCAACATAATCAGCTTCTACTCTTTCGAAACCAGAAATTTCTAACTTTTCACCTATAACACCAGTTTGCTCTATTAGCTTTTCTGAAACAGTCATTTCTCCAAAATCTGCATTAAGAAATGATTCTTTATCATTATGATTTATTGCAATATTTACAAACTCAGTTGCTAAACTTTTGTATGAATCATTCTTTGCAACAAAATCAGTTTCACATGCTAATACAATCGCAACACCAATTGTATTAGTATCATTAATCTTTGTAATTGCAATTCCTTCACTAGCTTGACGATCTGCACGTTTAGCAGCTACTTTTTGCCCTTTTTTTCTTAGGACGTCAATAGCAACGTCAAAGTCTCCTTCAGCTTCTACTAATGCTTTTTTACAATCCATCATACCAGCACCAGTTTGTTTTCTTAGTTTTGCTACATCAGCAGCTTTAATATTTACCATTATTATAAGGTTGTATTTTAAGTTTTATCTATTCTTTTTCTTCAGTAATTTGCTTTGCCTTTTCTTTCTTTTCTTCATCTTTAGCTTGTTGTTCAGCTCCTCTTTCCTCAAGTCCTTCAGCAACAGCTTGTTTTATTATTGATAAGATACATTCGATAGATTTGGATGCATCATCGTTTGATGGTATAGGAAAGTTTATCATCTTTGGATTAGTATTAGTATCGTTCATTGCGAAAGTTCTAATACCTAAAGTATTTGCCTCAGCTACAGCAATATTTTCCTTGTTAGTATCAACAACAAAGATAGCCTCAGGCATTCTCGTCATCTTAACAATACTACCAAGATTTAACTCAAGCTTAGCTCTCTGTCTATCTATTTGTAATCTTTCTCTTTTGGATAAACTATCAAACGTTCCATCAACTTTCATCTTATCAATTGTTTGCATCTTCTTAATTGATTTTCTGATCGTCGCAAAATTTGTGAGTAAACCACCAGGCCACCTTTCAGTAATGTAGGGCATATTTAAAGCTTGAGCTGTTTCAGCTATAATACCTTTTGCTTGCTTTTTTGTTGCAACAAAAAGTATTTTTTTTCCAGATTTAGCAATTTGTTTCATTGCACTTGCAGCATCTTCTATCATTGCTACTGTTTTATTTAAATCGATAATATGGATTCCATTTCTTTCCATAAAAACATATGGAGCCATAGCTGGATTATACTTTTTCTTTAGGTGTCCAAAATGAACCCCTGCACTTAATAATTCTTTAAAATTTGTTCTTGACATGTTTACTTTCTTTTAGTTCGTTAAGCAACTGTATGGTAGAAGTCTATAACTTGTCCATAAAGTTTAGATGCTAAACATTTATTAATAAATTGATGTTTCTATCTTTTAACCCACTGGAATTTCTTCCTTGCTTTTTTCTGACCAGGTTTTTTTCTTTCAACTACTCTAGGGTCTCTTGTAAGAAGCCCTT
>NYTT01000068.1 GCA_002683775.1 Flavobacteriales bacterium | reverse complement strand
ACAATCTAAAGCTACTGTACCGTTAAAGGTTTTCTTTTGTGAACGACAAGAACTTATTACTAAAACACTTAACATGAGTATAATGATATGTTTTGTCCTTAAAAGTTTCATAAGGTAAAAATACTATTATTTTTACCCCATATCATATGAAGAAGCAAAAAAAAACAAAAAAGAGCAGCAAATTAAACTTGACGAATTCAAAATTATTTGATTTATTATTAAACATTTTTAGAGAAAATAAGCAGAAATTAAATTATAAACAAATAAGCAAACGACTCGAAATTAAAGATATGGGCGTTAAAATTCAGCTTATTGATGTAATGAAAGAAATGGCTAGATCTGGTATAATTGAAGAGGTACAGAGAGGGGCTTATCGCATAATAGAAAAAACAAACAAAATTACCTGTGTAATTAAAAACACCAATAATCAAGGGGCATTTGCAAGTATTGACAAAAACAATGAAGTATTCATCGATAAAAAATCAAGTCAATTTGTATTAGCGGGAGACGAGGTGGAGGTTAATTTATTCCCAAAAAGAAAAAAGAGACAAGAAGGGGAAGTTGTAAATGTTATTAAAAGAAAAAAATTAGACTTTGTTGGTGAAATAGATAGCACATCAACGAACTATTTTCTAATTCCAGATGATAGAAGAGTTTCTTTTGATATTTTTTTACCCCCAAAATCTATAAAAAAAGATTATATAAATAAAAAAGTGCTTGTTCGAGTAGAAGGTTGGGATAAAAAATATAAAAATCCTATCGGAAAGGTTATTGAAGTAATAGGAAACATTAAAGATCATAATACGGAGATTAATTCAATATTGATGAATTATGGTTTTGCACCAAATTTTCCAATAAGAGTAGAAGAGGCTGCAAATAAAATAAATCATAGTATATCAAAAAAAGAAATAGAAAAAAGATTAGATATACGTACTACAACAACTTTTACTATTGACCCTAAAGATGCAAAAGACTTTGATGATGCATTATCTGTAAGAAAACTAAAAAACGAAAATTGGGAAATAGGAGTTCATATTGCTGACGTCTCACATTATGTTGAGGAAGGCGGAATAATTGATATGGAAGCAATTGAAAGGGCTACATCTGTTTATTTAGTAGATAGAGTGATACCAATGCTTCCTGAAGTGCTTTCAAATGATATTTGCTCACTTAAACCTAACGTAGATAGGTTGGCTTATTCAGTTTTTTTTGAAATAAATGAAAAAGCAGAAGTTATTGACTATAAGATTGCAAAAACTGTAATACACTCTGATATTAGGTTTACATATGAATCTGCACAAGAAATCATCAATAGTAAAAAAGGTCTATTAGTAACTGAAATTCTTTTGCTAAATAGGCTTTCTAAAATACTTAGAAGAAAAAGACAAGAAAATGGTTCAATTAACTTTGAAAGTAGTGAGGTTAAATTTATTTTGGATGATGATAATATGCCAATTGATGTATTTTTCAAAGAAAGCTTATCAACTAATCATTTAATCGAAGAGTTTATGTTGCTTGCAAACAAAACAGTTGCTAAACACATTGGATTTCCAAAAAAAAATGCAAAACCTTTTGTTTACAGAGTACACGACCTTCCAGATAAAGAGAGAATTTCAACACTTAATGAAATTGTCAAAAAATTTGGACATAATATTGAAAATAATAATCCGAAAATTCTTTCTAAATCACTAAACTATCTTTTAAATAAGGTAAAGGGAGAGCCAGAGCAACAAATGGTAGAAACTTTAACAATACGTTCAATGGCTAAAGCGGTATATACAACATCAAATATTGGTCACTATGGACTAGCATTTGATTATTATTCTCATTTTACATCTCCAATAAGAAGGTATCCAGACTTAGTAGTTCATAGAATGCTTGATCAATACATTAACAAGAAACAAAAAGAGAATATCGATTTAGAGAAAATATGTAAACATTGCTCTGAAAAAGAGAAGATTGCCTCTCAAGCTGAAAGAGATTCAATTAAATACATGCAAGTTAAATTTCTTAAAAATAAAGTAGGGAAAGTATACGAAGGTGTTATATCAGGAGTAACAGAATGGGGACTATATGTTGAAATTACAGCAAATAAATGTGAAGGACTTGTTAAAATTAGTAGTATAAAAAACGATCATTATATCTATAACGAAAAAACATACTCTATTACTGGCTATAGAACAAAAAAATCTTACCAATTAGGCCAAAAAGTCAGAATAAAAATCCAAAGAGCTGATTTAGAGAAAAAGCAAATGGATTTTGTTCTAGTCTAAATTATTCTACAATTAATTTTCTTGTTTCATCAAATGTTGAACCTACAAAATTGATCTGGTAAATTCCTTTTGACAATTCAGAAATATTTACATATTCTTTGTCTGCTACTTTAGCCTCAAAAACCAATTTCCCTGTCATATCAAATATCATCATTTTAGAGCTTTCTGTTAAGTTAGAAATATAGATGTTATCTGAAGCTGGATTTGGATAAATATTAACTCTATCAGGTCCGTTTAATTCCATTCCAATATTTGTTGCAGTAATACATTCAGAGCTTAAGCCATTATTAACAGCCTCATTTATTGTTGTAGAAGATGCATTGTCCACACGATTTGTATTATCAAGTAGCATTCCTACAATATGTATTTTAGATTGATCCCAAGATGGCTCTAAGTTAAACTCAAAGCAAGCTGTTTCAAAGTCACCACTATTAAACGTTGTACTCATAAGTGGTACGCCATTGAAAGAAGGGGATACGCCTCTTGCAACATGCCTGTAAATCATCTGTGAAGCTGGTATACTTGAAGGCATATTTGACCAATCTGTTCCATCAACATCAACTAGAGAGCTTCCTCCGCTATATGAATTAGATTGGTTATAATTAGATCCAAATCCTGTTACTGAATCTTCAACAAGTACACAAACTAATTTAAAGTTACCACTTACAGTATTTGTGAATCCTGCTGTTAAATTTACAGTTAACACGTTACCATTTAACTCAGCACCGTTCTCAATAATGGCTTTTGGTTGAACAACAATTCGCTGTAAGAAATCTTGTTTAAAATCTCCTGGATCAATATCTGGGCCTCTGTCCACAATTCCACTCGGATATCCAGAAATAAGAGAAGCCATTCCGTTATCATAATCTGAGTCTGTCATTGGATCTCCATTATGAACAGCAATACCTTGCCAAAATCCTTCGTAATCATGATCCATCCAATTTAAAGCCACTGCTCCTCTTGGACACCATCCACACCATGTCCCTGTTGCTTCTTCCCCAACAACTAATTTACCCGGTGCAGGGGTAATAGCATTTATTTGAATTGACATGTCGTCGTCACTTGGGTCATCATCCGGTCCCAATCCATTTACATTGTAAACCGTAGCTGTTCCAATATTGGTACCGCTAACTAATGTGATAGGTGATGTAAAACTAACTTGATAGACATCAACAGTTGATAAATTAACTCCTGTAATATTTTCAGTCACTGTTACACCATTATAATCAAAGTCAACATCAAAAGATGTAATATTAGATACTCCTAAATTTCTTACATCAACAGATGGATTTCTTGATTGTGTATTTAAACCAGTAATTGGAGAAACAGATATTACTTGTGCATTTAAATTCTCTAAAACTGGGGCTGTATAAGACCAGCAAACATCATCAACATAAAATTGATGTCCTGTAATTGGATACAAGTCTAAAGATGCTATCTTATTGACAGTATTTGTAAAGCTTCCTTGAGATACTCCATCAATAAAAAGTTCCCAATTATTATTTGTCAAATCACAAATAAGTTTTATTTCAAACCATTGTGCCTGCGGATATGATGTACTTAAATAATTTAATCCACTTCCTGTATTTTCTAAAACTAAAACGCCTAAATCCATCTTACAATCTAATGACCATACCTGACCTGGAAGAGTCTCAGCCTGAAAATTAAAATAGGCCCCCGTTCCAGAGTTTACATAAAACATGGAAGAGAATTCAAAAATACCAATATCGTAGGGAGCAGCTGCTCCAAATGGAAGGACTACATCTTGAGGTCCGCCAGCACCAACTGCTTCAAAATATAAAGAATTACTTCCTGAGTTTGCAAGTACATTACTTACATTAGCATCATCAGCATATGGTGGGTTAGGATTAGTTATTGACCCCCATGTTTCCCAATTAGAAGAAGTTTGTGCGATTGGGTCTCCAGACTGAAAAGAGTCAAAATCTTCACAAATACTAGATGACGGTGGATTGTAAATACACGAACCATCATCAATAGTGGCTAAAGGGTCATAGTTAATTGCAGTCGGATCCATACATCCAGGAACAGAAGAAGAGCCGCAAGGCCCTGGTGTCCAAGATGTAACACCACCAACAACTTCTGCTAGACAATCATTGTCGTAAGTAATCCCATTACAACCACACACTGGGTCGTAAATCATAAAGCACATAGCTGTAGGGTCAATTAAAGAACTATCAACACATGGGCTCTGTGCGCTAGTACTACTCAATATTGAAAGTGTAACAAGTATTGTAAATATTTTCTTCATAATAGTTTGACTTTAGGTGAAGGACTAAAATAGTAAATATTTTTAAAGAGATGTTTAAATTCGGGAAAACAACTAAAAATTAGTTTGAATCTTCACTGTAACCATATCCATAGCCGTAATTGTATGAATAATTGTATTTATAACCATAACTGTAGCCATATCCATACCCATAAGTATAAGCATTTTTCTCTCCAACTCCATTTAAAACTACACCTAAATTATTGTTTTTATTTAATTTTAAAACATGATTAATAAGTTCTTTTTCAGTAAGATTACATCTAGTAAGATATATAACTGCATCAGATTTTTCTAATATGGTTTGTGAATCAGCCACTAATAATGTGGGAGCAGAGTCTAAAATAATATAATCGTAATCTTTTTTTGCTTCTTGTAAAAAGACATCAATATTACCATTATTAATTAAATTAAGTGGGTTAGGAGGTATAACTCCACAAAGCATTACATCCATTGATTTAAATTCAGGAAATGGGTTCAACAAAGTATCTTTCCAATTTTGTTTACTATCAACTAAAAAATTTACAATACCTTCTTGGTTTTTGTCTTCACCCATATACTTGTGAAGCTGTGGATTCCTTAAATCACAACCAACTAAAAGAACTTTTTTATCTAAAGAAGCAAAAGCATTGGCTAAATTAATTGCTGTTAATGTTTTCCCTTCTCCTTTAATAGAAGAGGTGACGGTCAAAATGCTACACTCATTAGGTTTAAGAAGATATTTAGCATTTGACATAAGCATTCTAAATGATTCAGAAACTAGTGATCTATCTTTTGGATTAATAAAAATCTTATGTGAATCTGTAACATCAAAAAATGGAACTTCAGCGACTATATTTAAATCTTTGGACATTTCAAGAATATCATCTCTAGTTTGAATTTTAGTATTATACATAAAGAATATATATAACACAGAAAATGGTAATAGTAACCCAATTAATAATGCTCCTAAATAAATTACATTAACCCTAGGTGACAAGGGAGTAGATTTTGAAATAGCATATTCAACGACTTTAATACTTGGTTCTGTCACAGCATAACTTACTTCTGCCTCCTCTCTTTTTTGTAATAAAAATAAACACAACGCTTCTTTTGTTTCTTGATTTCTATTT
>NYTT01000067.1 GCA_002683775.1 Flavobacteriales bacterium | reverse complement strand
CAGAAGTTTTTTCACACCTAATACCACCTGTACAATATAAAAGTATCTGCTTATCTTCCTTGCCTTTCAACAAGTCTTTAACAACTGGTAATTCTTCTTTAAAAGTTTCAACATCAGGGCAAATAGCTCCTTCAAATTTTCCAATTTCACTTTCATAATGATTTCTCATATCAACAACCACTGCTCCATTATCCATTGCTTTATTCCATTCTTTAGCATTTAAATGTGCTCCTACATTTGTAACGTCATATTCGTTAATTGGTAAACCATCAGCAACAATTTGATCTCTTACTTTAATAGTTAATTTGTAAAAAGAGAGGCCGTTTTCTTCAACAGCAATTTTAAATGGCATCTTCTTGAAATATTTATTTGAATGTACATTAGATACGAATTTATCCCAATTATGCTCTGGAACACTTAATTGTGCATTTATCCCCTCATTAGCTAAATATATTCTGCCAAAGACGGATAAGTTTTTCCAATCTTTATATAAAGAATCTCTTAATTCATTGGGATTATCTAAAATCACATAGCGATAAAAAGATATGGTCTTCCTATTAAATTGTTCTTCACCTAGTTTTCTAAGTGCGAGTTCTTTACTCAATTTATTGAACATATCTTTTTTTCCAGTATTTGGGTCCATAATTTCTCTTTTTATCAAGCGATGCAAAGATACAAAATCTCAAAATTTAATCCACAAAAAATATTTTGATTCAAATAACGTAATATGTTATCTTTGTACAAATCTTTAAAATGGATGAAAAAATTTTAATTATTGGCTCCTCAGGGCAAATAGGTACTGAACTGGTTATTGAACTTAGAAAGATACACGGGAATGAAAATGTAATAGCCTCCGATATAAAAACCTCATCAGAAGAGGTTATGAATTCTGGTCCTTTTGAATATCTAGATGTAATGGATGAAAGGTTACTTAGAGATATAGTTAAGAGATACAATATTTCGCAAGTATACCTACTGGCTGCATTACTATCTGCAACTGCAGAAAAAAATATTGAGTTGGGATGGCAACTAAATACTCGATCTCATTCACATGTTTTAGATTTAGCAAAAGATGGTTTAATAAAAAAGATATTTTGGCCATCTTCAATTGCTGTTTTTGGCCCAACAACTCCTAATAATGCTCCTCAACATGCCATTATGGAGCCAAATACGGTTTATGGAATTTCAAAGTTAGCAGGAGAAAGATGGAATGAATACTATTTTAATAAATTTGGAGTTGATGTAAGAAGTTTGCGATATCCTGGTTTACTTGGATGGAAAGCAGCCCCAGGTGGGGGAACAACAGATTATGCAGTAGATATATTCTATAATGCTATTAAATATGGAAAATATACTAGCTTTATTGCAGAAAACACTCAGCTACCTATGATGCATATGTTTGATGCAATAAGAGCAACGATACAAATAATGCAAGCTCCAGCAAATCAAATAAAAATAAGATCTTCATATAATTTAGCAGGAGTAAGTTTTTCGCCTAAAGAAATTGCAGCTGAAATATCCAAACATATTACTAATTTTGAAATTAGTTACAACATTGACTATCGACAAGACATTGCAGATTCTTGGCCTTCATCAATAAATGATTCGAATGCTAAACAAGACTGGGGCTGGAGAAAAAAATATGATTTAGAAAATATTACAAAAGATATGATTGCAAATCTTCAAAAGAAACTGTAACATTACTTAACTATGAGTAGAAAAATTAAAATCTATAATACCCTTTCTCGAAAGAAAGAAGAATTTAAGTCGATTATTAAAAATCATGTAGGGCTATATGTTTGTGGCCCTACAGTTTATGGTGATCCTCATTTAGGTCATGCAAGACCTGCAATAACTTTCGATGTAGTATTTAGGTATTTAAAACACTCAAATTACAAAGTAAGATATGTTAGGAATATAACAGATGCAGGCCACCTTGAAAATGATGCAGAGGAAGGAGAGGATAAAATTGCAAAAAAAGCAAGACTAGAAGAGCTTGAACCTATGGAGGTTGTTCAATTTTACACTATAAGTTACCATAAAGCTATGAATGCTCTAAACTGTTTACCCCCATCAATAGAACCAAGAGCAACAGGCCATATTATTGAACAAATTGAAATGGTAAAACAAATTCTTAAAAATGGATTTGCTTATGAAGTAAATGGTTCAATATATTTAGATGTAAATAAGTACAATAAAAAATATCCTTATGGTGCTTTATCTGGAAGAAATATAGAGGACACATTAGAAGGGACAAGAGTATTAGACGGTCAATCAGAAAAGAAAAGTGCAGTTGACTTTGCTATTTGGAAGAAAGCAACCTCAGAACATATTATGAGATGGAGTTCCCCTTGGGGGGAAGGGTTTCCTGGATGGCATATGGAGTGTTCTGCAATGAGCGAAAAATATCTAGGTAAAACTTTTGATATTCATGGCGGTGGAATGGACTTAGTATTTCCACATCATGAAGCAGAAATAGCCCAAAGTAATGCATGTAACAATTGTAACCCTGTGAACTATTGGATGCACAATAATATGATTACTGTAGATGGTAAAAAAATGGGTAAATCTCTTGGGAACTTCATTAATTTAGAAGAATTTTTTGATGGAAATCACGATAAATTAGATAGAGCATATTCTCCAATGACTATTCGTTTTTTCATCTTACAAGCACACTACAGAAGTACAATAGATTTTAGTAATGGGGCTTTACAAGCCGCTGAAAAAGGACTTAAAAAACTTATGAATGCGATGGAAACCTTGCAATCACTTACTTATTCAGATAGCTCAACTTATGATGTAAGTGGACTAGAAAAAAAATGCTACGATGCAATAAATGATGATTTTAACACGCCTATTGTCATTGCACATTTATTTGATGGAGTTAGGATTATTAACTCAGTAAAAGACGGAAAAGAAAGTTTAAAATCTTCTGATGTAGAAAAGTTAAAATCAATTTTCAATATTTTTGTTACTGATATTTTAGGGCTTATTTCTGCTAAAGAAAGTAGTGGAAACGATCTTACAAATGAGGTCATGGAGCTTGTTCTTCAACTCAGAGGAAATGCTAAAAAAAACAAAGATTTTAATACTTCTGATTTGATTCGAGATGAATTAAATAAAGTAGGAATTCAGATAAAAGACAGTAGAGAAGGAAGTAGTTGGGAAGTTAAAAGTTAAATCAAATAGGATGAGCTGAAGATGTGCTAATTTGTTAATTACGAATCAAAATGAATACAAAAAGTGATTGAAAATATTTTAGGGATTTTCCAGAAAAAATTTAAAAAGGTATAAACAAAATGAGAGTTGTGCTAATCATATCTACTTTATTTATTTTTGCTTGTACCAACGAACCTAAGCAAAAAACTGAAACTGTTTCAAAACTGAAAGTAAAAATTGAAGTTCCTACTTTTAATGCAGACTCTGCATATAGTTACATTCAAAAACAAGTAAATTTTGGACCTAGAGTTATCTCATCAAAGGCGTGGAAAAATTGTGCTATTTGGTTAGAAAAAAAATTCAAAAATTACACACAAAATGTAATCGTACAAGAAGCCCCGATCAGAACTTATGATGGCAAAAATCATACTCTAAAAAATATTATTGCAAGTTTCTCTCCAGAAAAAAACAATAGAATAGCCCTTTTTGCACATTGGGATTCTCGCCACATTGCTGACCATGATACTAAAAACCAAAATCGCCCAATACTTGGAGCAAATGATGGAGGAAGTGGAGTTGGAGTTTTAATGGAATTAGCTCGTAATTTTAGCATCAAGAACCCAAAAATTGGAATTGATATTATCCTTTTTGATGCAGAAGATTATGGCCAGCCGGAAAATTCAAAATTCCCATTTATGCAAGATTCTTGGTGCTTAGGTTCTCAATACTGGAGTGCTAATTTACATAAACCCAATTATTATGCTAGATATGGTATTTTGTTAGATATGGTTGGAGGTAAAGACGCTACTTTTAGACACGAAAAAATTTCAGCTTCTTATGGGTATAATGTTTTACAAAAAGTCTGGAGAAAAGCAAATAAATTAGGTTATGGTAATTATTTTATTTTTGAAGATGCTAATGAAATTCTTGATGATCATTACTATGTAAATACAATTACAGGCATACCAACGATTGATATCATTGAATACGACCCAGCCACTAAGACTAATTTCAATAAATACTGGCATACCCATAAGGATGATATGGATAACATTGACAAAAACACACTTAATGCTGTAGGACAAACTCTTTTGGAAGTAATCTATAATGAATAAAAAAAAGAGCTCACTAAAATCTTATTAGGGCTCCTTTTTTACATAAACTTTTAATTTATTAATTAATCGTATAACATGCGTTAGGATAAATTTTTAACCATCTGTTTAATTGAGCTTTATTTCTTAAGGTTACAACTAAACTTTCTGCTTTAAAAATTATTTTTGGACTACTATTTTTAATTTCGATTACAGTATTAAGAGTCTTTTTAAGACTTTTTTTTCTTTTATATTTTTTTACCTCTACCATTTCACTAAACATTCATTGGAACCTCCATAATTAGTACTCTACTCCCAATTGAACTAGAAATATTTATTGAATCAACCTGCCATAAACCAATAGCATCGCGTTTGTTTAATATATCTCCATTTATTTCAACCTTACCATCTATAATAAAAATATATATGCCATTGGAAGTTGAATGTAATTTATAATTCGAAGTAGTAGTTTTTGTAAATTCTCCTAAACTAAACCATGAATTTTGATGAATCCAAACTCCTTGGTCTTTAATGTCAGGAGAAAGTATTTGTGAAAATATATTTGGTTTAATAAGTGACTTTATTGATAATTGCTGATAACGTGGAATAACATTTATTTTATTTGGATGAAGCCATATTTGAAGTACTTTGGCCGGCAAAATATCATCTCCATTATATTCGCTATGTTGAATACCTTTTCCTGCACTCATAACTTGAATATCTCCTTTCTTAATAACACTTCCATTCCCCATATCATCTTTATGCTTTAGGGAGCCCTCCAACGGAATTGTAATTATTTCCATATTATCATGTGGGTGAGTACTAAATCCTTTACCTCCTAAAATAGTATCATCATTAAGTACTCTAAGTGCTCCAAAATTCATTCTATCTGGATTATAATAGTTTGCAAAACTGAAAGTATGGTTAACTTTTAACCAACCAAAGTCAGCGCTATTTCTTGAATTAGCTTTGTGAATTACAGTGTTGTTAGTTTTATTTTCTTTATTTGGCATATGATTAAATCCTATATTTTTTCTTAAAATATTAAAACTAGTATTTATTTTTTGTACTGATGATGATACTTTAGGTATTAATAAACCAGAAAAAATACCCAATATAGATTTTTTAATAAAATCTGGACGTTTCATTTACTGTTAAAATGATAAGTTTATCACTAAATCAAATTCGTCATAGATCATATTATCTCCTAATCCCTTAAAAAAACTTCCAGAACCATACTTAACATTAAATTTTGTTCTATCAATTTTAAGTTTAGTCAATGCACCGTTCTTTTTAATAGTTGTATTGAAATATACTTCTTCCGTATGTCCTTTAATATTTAATTCAGCCATACACTCATATGTGTTTTCATTAACTAAAGATACTTTAACTATTTTTAATGTAGCTCTTGGAAACTTAGAAACACTGAAAAAGTCATCCGACTTTAGATGTCCTTCGAGTTTTCCTTTGTATTCTCCAGTTAAATCTGTACATACTAATGAGTTCATATCGATTATAACTTCACCACCAGTTAATTTTTTATTTTCAAATAATAGAGAACCGGAAGCTACATTTATTTCTCCCTCATGACTTCCTGTAACTTTATGCCCTTTCCAGAATACAGTACTTTCTTTAACATCGATTTTGTTTTCTTTAACTAGACTAGTTGCATTAGCATAAAATACAGATCCAGCAAAAATTACTAGAGTAAATAAAATAGATTTAATAATTCTGTTTGTATTCGCATGTGATCCATCACAATTGCCATTTGGATCTTTAGTTTTTCCACATTGACATTTCGCTCTTTTTGATGATTCTTTCATTTTAATTTTCATTTTAATTAATATTTATTTAATAGTTTTGCAAAGTAACTAATAAAAGTAATATAAAGTAACTGTAACAAATAAGTAACTTTAAAAAACTAGTAATATTAATGTAACTAATAATAATATGAAGGAAAATAGTAAATGTACAGCAAGTATTTTTAACAAAAAAGTTGGAGGTAAATGGAAGTTAACAATCATCTATAATCTTCGCAATAAAGATTTACGTTTTGGTCAATTAGCAAATTTAATTGAGGGAATTTCACGAAAAGTTCTTACAGATCATCTTAAGCAATTAGAGGTTGACAATCTTATAAAAGGGAATCATTTAATGAATCTCCACCAAGAGTTGTATACTCACTTACAAAGTCAGCAAAAGCTCTGCAAAAAGTACTTTATTCAATTGATAAATGGGTTGTTGAATTTGAAATGAAATAAATGACAAAAAACAAAACAACTGTAAAACAAGCATTCAAAGAGTTTATTTGGCCTAGAAAATGGATTGTATTAACTGGACTACTTCTAATTGTAATTAGTAGATTATCAAGTTTAGTGTTGCCATTAAAAAGTAAAGAACTATTAGATGTTATAATCCCAAATAAAGATTTAGAAGCACTAGCTTATTTAGTAATAATTGTAGCCAGTGCTATTTTTATTCAATCTGTAACATCATTTGCATTAGCGAGATTGTTAAGTGTCGAAGCTCAATTGTTAATTTCAAAATTAAGAGTTAAAGTTCAAAAGCAAATGCTGTCTTTACCAATATCTTTTTTTGACAATAATAAATCGGGAGCTTTGGTTTCAAGAATCATGACGGATGTTGAAGGGGTTAGAAATATTATTGGAACTGGATTAGTCCAACTATTTGGCGGATCAATTACTGCAATCATATCCTTATTATTATTATTAAATATAAGTGTAGAGTTGACATTATTAGTATTGACGCCTGTACTTCTATTTGCGGTAATTGCAATTAAAGCCTTTGGCTATATCAGACCTATTTTTAGAAAAAGAGGCCAAATTAATGCTGAAGTAAATGGGAGATTGACAGAAACTATGAACGGAGTAAGAGTTATAAAAGGTTTTAACGCAGAACATCAAGAGAGTGAGAGTTTTTCATTAGGGGTTAAAAAATTATTTGAAAATGTTAAAAAGAGTTTAACAGCAACTGCAATCATGACAAGTTCATCAGCATTTTTATTAGGGCTTGCATCAGTAGGTATAATGGGGGTGGGAGGGAAAATGATCATTGAAGGGAATCTTACAACTGGAGATTTTTTATCTTTTACTTTATTATTAGGTTTTATGATAGCCCCTATTGTTCAAATGAGTAATATTGGCAGTCAGCTAACTGAAGCATTTGCCGGACTAGATCGTACTAATGAACTAATGAATATTTCTTCAGAGTACGACAATCTTAATAGAAATATTAAACTTGTAAATGTAATAGGCAATGTAGAGTTTCAAAATGTATCTTTTGCTTATGATAAGGGGAAAGAGGTTGTTAATAATATTAGTTTTAATGCACAAAAAGGAACTGTAACTGCTTTAGTTGGATCTTCAGGTTCTGGAAAATCAACAATAGCTTCTTTAATTGCAAGTTTTATCTCCCCTATTTCAGGCTCTATCTATGTTGATGAAAGCAATCTTGCAAAAATAGATTTAAAATCATTTAGAAGTCATTTAGGTGTTGTTTTACAAGATGATTTTTTATTTGAAGGGACAATCAGAGAAAACATCTTATTTCCAAGACCTGATGCAAATGAAGATCAATTGTTAAATGCAGTGCATTCTTCATATGTGAATGAGTTTACTGACCGTTTTGAAAAAGGATTAGATACATTAATTGGTGAACGAGGAGTAAAACTCTCTGGAGGTCAAAGACAGAGAATAGCAATAGCAAGAGCAATTTTAGCAAATCCTAAAATACTAATTTTGGATGAAGCCACTTCTAACCTTGATACAGAAAGCGAAACATTGATTCAAAAAAGCCTAAATGAATTAATGAAAGGTAGAACAACTTTTGTGATTGCACATCGCCTAAGTACAATAAGAAAAGCAAATCAGATATTAGTTATTGAAAATGGTAAAATCGCTGAACATGGAACACATGATGATCTTATTAAGCAAAAAGGTAGATACTATGATTTAGTTACTTTTCAAAGTGTCATATAGATATACGTTACTATGCTAAGCATAGTTTTATGATTATGAAGAATTATTTTTGAATTGTTTTAAATTATTCTTTGGTGACCAATTTATATGACTTTTCATAAATATTATAAAAATTTAGTTCAGGATATTCCAACATTTACTAAGTTATCTTTTGGCGTAAGATATGTTCTCGAGCATACTCTAGGCTGGTTTCCACCTCTTCTTTCTATTATTAAAAAATGGGAATCCAAAATTCAGAAAAAAATATATACAAGTGTTAAACATCATCCGAAAACTATATTAAAAATAGATGAACTTGACAAACACTACTGTCCATCTAAAATAAAAGATCATTATATAAAAAAAGGGATCCCATTTGTCATACGTGATGGCGCCAAAAATTGGGATGCTTTTAAACATTGGGATTTTTCTTTTTTTAAAGATAATTTTGGTAACCATCCAGTTTTATTATCTAATCATGATGATTTAGGAGAAAATATAGAATCAGAGCCTAGAAATTCGAATCTGAAAAACATAATTGATGGAATCAACAACAACTCATTAGATTATGCTAGATTTAATCCATTACTGGATAATTACCCTCTATTACAAACTAGTCTTAATCAAAAGTGGTTAAACGATGTTAGAGATACAAAATTTAAAAAACATCATGTTCTTTTTATTGGAAATAAGAAAACAAAAACACCTATTCATAATGCTGGCAATGAAAATTTGTTTGTTCAAATAAGAGGGCAGAAAAAATGGTTAATTTGGCATCAAAATGCTCATTATATATTTAATCCTAAAGTAAATCGAGCACCTGCCAAATCATCAGATATTAACCCTTATAATATTGATAAAAATAACAACTCTGCTTTTCAGTATCTTCCCAAATGTGAGATTACACTAAATGAGGGCGACATAATTTTTATCCCTTCTTATCTATGGCATTATGTAGAAAATAAAACAGCAACAATTGGCATTGGCATAAGATGGCTTTCAGTAAAAAATTCATTTAAAAATAATCCTCTTTTTTCCTTTCTTGAATTACTTAATACATCTCCATCAATATTCACAACATTAAATTGGGAAAAAGGGTTTGACTTTAATAAAATAATGATGTTAAATAAAAATAAATAGCTGTCTTACTTTGTTCTTTTATTTTTTTTTCTGTTAGCAAAAAAATCTTGTTTCTTTTTCTGCTTTTGCTTTTCAAATTCTTTCCTCTGTTGAGGATTCATTGGTAAATCAGTTTGAGGAAATTTATGATTCTTTATTTCAGTTAAAGATGCTTTGATTAATTTTTCTATATCTTTCGCGTATATGTTTTCTTCAGGTTCACAAATAGATATTGATTGTCCCTTTTCTCCAGCTCGACCACACCTTCCAATTCTATGCACATAAGTTTCAGGCTCATTGGGCATATCAAAATTAATTACAAAATTTAATTTATCTATATCAATTCCTCTTGCAGCAATATCAGTAGCAACTAAAACTCTTACTTCTTTGTTCTTAAAAGATTTTAATGCTCTCTGGCGTTGTGGTTGTGATTTATCTCCATGAATTGCAACAGCTGTTATTTTCTTCTTTTTAAGATTTTTAACTAACCTATCTGCACCATGTTTTGTTCTAGAGAAAATTAATACCTGAGAAAGAACCTTGTTTTTTAAAATATCAGTAAGCAATGCTCTTTTGTCACTTTTGTTTGTGTAGTAAATAAGTTGGTCTATAGTCTCAGCAGTAGCTGAAGTTTGATGAACAGAGACTTTTTCAGGATAATTTAATATTGAATTTGAAAGTTTAAGGATGTTATTTGGCATTGTTGCTGAAAAGAAAAGTGATTGTCTCTGCCTTGGTAATTTATCGATTATTTTTTTAATATCGTTAATAAACCCCATATCAAGCATACGATCAGCCTCATCCAGCACAAAATATGATATATCTTTAAGTGATATATAGCCTTGACTCATAAGATCTAATAATCTTCCTGGTGTTGCAATTAATATGTCTATACCTTTTTTTAGTTTATCAGTTTGTTTAATCTGTTTAACACCTCCAAATATTACTGTATTATTTATATCTGTATATTTTGAGTAAGTAGTGAAATTTTCACCTATTTGAATAGCAAGTTCGCGAGTTGGGGTTACGACTAAGACATTTATTCTCTTAAAAGAAGGCTTATTTTTATCAACTATCATATGATGTAAAATTGGCAATGCAAAAGCAGCTGTTTTACCTGTACCTGTTTGAGCAGATCCAAGAATATCTTTCTTATTTAAGATATGTGGAATTGCTTTTTCTTGAATTTTTGTAGGATTAATATATCCCTCATCTTTTACTGCTTTAAGTAAAAATGGATGTAACTTAAGGTTGTCAAATTTCATAATATTTTTTAATATTATACAAAGTTAAAATAACAATGAAACATTTGTAATTCACTCTCCACAACCTTCAACATACAAAATTTCAAAATCATATACCACAAGAATTTTCTTGCTATTTCTGGAGTCAATTTTCATTATAGCATCAAGCATAGATTCCATAGGAAAATATTCCATTTCACATACTGCTAAATACAGCCTTTCTAATTCTTTAATATTTTCATTAGGAAATTCAAGTTCGTACTCCAAGAGTGATTCTTCATCTTTAAAGATATGAAGACCTTCACCATAAATCCACCAACCTTTATAGTTTTTTGAAGATGTATCTTCGGCTATATTTTTTAATTGTGTTTCCGATTGTTGTTTAAGATTCAACGATTCAGATTCAATCTTACAAGAAGATAGCAAAATTACGATCACAAAAAATAAAGTAATTTTTGTTACTTTCATCTGTAAAAATTCATTTCATCAATATATTTCCATGCATTCTCTGGTACAAGATATGAAACATCTTTGCCTAATTTAATTGAATTTCTAATAAATGATGCAGAAACTTCCATTTGAGGGACATCTTTTATTACATATATATTTTCATCCTCAGTGTAATTATCAAATCCGTTTCTTGGATAAACATAAATTTTAAAATCTGAAATAATCTGAGAATAATTTTTCCATTTATGCAGATTCCTTAAATTATCTGATCCAATAATTATTACATATTCATCATCAGGGTTTTTTTCCTTCAATCTAACCAAAGTATCAATTGTATATGATGGTTGAGGCATACTAAATTCAATGTCTGAGACAAGCAATTTATTATTGTTTTCAATTTCTGATTTAATTATCATTAAACGATGATGTTGATGTAATAATGTTTTTTTTGCTTTAAACGGATTCTGAGGTGATACAACAAGCATAACCTTTTCTATGTCAGTAAATTCAGCTAAATAAGAAGCTATTACTTTATGCCCAATATGCATTGGATTAAAACTTCCGAAAAATAAACCAACTTTCATTTATTAATTTATAAAATCATTAACAAGACATAAGACTTCGTTGCAAGCTAATGAAAAATCATCATTTAATACTATTTTGTCAAATTCAAGATTTCTTGAAATTTCAG
Source organism: Flavobacteriales bacterium (assembly GCA_002683775.1). Lineage (GTDB taxonomy): Bacteria > Bacteroidota > Bacteroidia > Flavobacteriales > BACL11. The sequence continues at coordinate 25,977 of NYTT01000067.1, read as the reverse complement.
ATTCGGCTTTATTTAACCTTATGTTGAGGGCGTCTTCATTCTCCGATCCTCTATTACTTAACCTTTTTTGTAAAATTTCTAATGACGGTGGCATAATAAAAATAGCTAGACAATCTTGACCAAATTTTTGTTTAATATTCAAAGCGCCTGCTACATCAACGTCAAAAACTACAATTTTATTACTGTCTGTAATTCTTAAGATCTCAGACTTTAAAGTCCCATAAAATTGATTGTCATAGACTTCTTCCCATTCTAATAAATCATTTTCTTTAATTTTTTTTTTAAACTCCTCATTAGTAAGAAAATAATAATCTTTTTTATCGATTTCATTTTCTCTTTTCGCTCTACTAGTAGCCGAAATAGAGAAAGTTAACTTCTTTTGATTTTTTAATAAAAAATGAACGATAGAAGTTTTACCTGCTCCAGAAGGCGCTGAAATCACAATAAGTTTTGACATTATAAAATATTTAATAGCTGTTCTTTAATTTTTTCTAATTCATCTTTCATTTGAACTACAATTTTTTGCATCTCAACATCTGAAGATTTAGAGCCAATTGTATTTATTTCTCTTCCTATTTCTTGAGATATAAATCCTAATTTTTTACCATTAGGTGTGCTAGAATCCATAGAAGTAATAAAATAAGTTAAATGCGCATCTAATCTTACTCTTTCTTCTGTAATATCCTGTTTTTCTAAGTAGTAAATAAGCTCTTGTTCGAATCTATTTTGATCAATGGATTTACTTTCAATCTCAGACAGTTTTTTTGTTAAATTATTTTTAACTTTCTCTATTCTTTTTTCTGATAAAGGAATAATACGTTTTAAAAAAATAGCAATTTTATCGATTCTAGATTTAATATCTAGCTCTAATTTTTCTCCTTCCACTATTCTGTATTGCACTAAATTAGAAATAGCAGTATCTATAGCCTGACTAATATTATGCCATTCATCTTTGTTTGCTATCTCTTTTTCTTTCTCAAAAACATCGGGCATCTTAAGTAATGCAGGTAGTATATCTGCTTCATAGCCTCTCATTTTAAAATATGATTGCTTATTCAAGCCAAGGTCATTTTTTAATTGTAAAATCTGGTTATGATAATCTTTTAAAACTTCGATATTCAGACTAAGATTGGTAGAAGATACCATATTTTGTCGCCAAATTGAAAGTTCAATTTTTCCTCTATGCAATTTTTTAGATAATAACTTTCTTAATTCTATCTCTTTATCTCTATAGCTTGAAATCATCTTGATATTCGTATCTATCTGCTTTGAGTTAAGAGATTTTACTTCAATTGTAAAATGTGATTTTTCTAGATTGATTTCGGCTTTGCCATAGCCTGTCATAGATTGTATCATTATGTAAAATTTTTACAAATTTAGGAAAGTTTCTGTTTCATTGACTCAGAAGGACGGATACTTACTAAGTAAACACCTGAAAAAATAAGTACTGACGCTATAATCTTTTTTTCATCTAAAAAATCAGCGCCCAAAAATATTGCAAAAAGAGATGCTAGAATAGGCTGTAAATATATATAAATGCTAACAGTAGAGGCAGTAAGTGTTTTTAATGCAGAGGAATTTAATAAGTATGCAATAAATGTAGTACATACGACTACAAATATTATTTCTAAATAAATATTAACAGGTATAGTTCCCCACTTAACATTTGTTAAATCATCGTATCCAAATGGTAAAACAAATAACAAACCAAAAGCAAACACATAAAATAATACTGTCAATGGATGATATTTATTTAATAATGGCTTAACGATAACTAAATATAAACCATAGCTTGTAGCATTAATAAAAACAAATAAATTTCCGGTTGAATTATTAGAAGATAAATCAATAGCTCCATCGCTTAAAATTAATGTAGATGCACCTATAAATCCTAAAGTTATACCAAGAATCTTTTTAAAAGAAATAGCTTCTTTAACTATTATAAAAGAAAGTAGCATTACTAATATTGGATTAGTAGTCATAACTATGGCTGCATTAATTGGTGTTGTTAAATTTAACCCCTCAAAAAAAAAGAGTTGATTTATTGCTACACCAAATAAACCACATATCGCAAAGCGTAAAATATCTTTAAGTTCTATTTTTTGAAAAAAAAATATAAAGTATGAAAATGAAAACAAAAATAATGCCCCCATTACTCTCAACAAAATAAAGGCAGATGGCAAAATAAAATTAGGCATAACATCCTTTGCTATAGTGAAATTTAATGCATAAATTAAATTTGCTATTAATAATGAAATATGAGCTTTAAGAATTTTATTCAATTGAAATTATTATTTAACAAAAGTAAAATTTATTGAGCCAACTTTTAATACTTTTGTTTTAATAATACTATAAAATGAAATTCGGAACTAAAACTATACATGCCGGTCAAACAGCAGACCCAACAACAGGAGCTATCATGACTCCAATTTATCAAACTTCAACTTACATTCAAAAAAGCCCTGGAGATCATAAAGGCTTTGAATATTCCAGAACAGGTAATCCCACTAGAAATACATTAGAGAAAAATATTGCAGCACTTGAAAATGGAAAGCACGGGTTATGTTTTGGATCAGGTTTAGCAGCAGTTGATGCAATAATTAAACTATTATCTCCTGGAGACGAAGTTATATCAACAAATGATCTATACGGAGGTACATACCGAATTTTTACAAAAGTTTTTGAAAATTTTGGAATTAAATTTCATTTTGTCGGTATGGAAAACATAAGCAACTTAGATTCATATATAAACAGTAAAACTAAAATGATTTGGGCTGAAACTCCAACAAATCCAATGCTTAATATTATAGATATTAAAGCATTAAGTATAATTTCAAAGAAGAATAAACTTACATTAGTAGTTGATAATACATTTGCAACACCTTTTTTACAACGCCCTTTAGATTTAGGTGCTGATATTGTAATGCATTCTTTAACAAAGTACATGGGAGGTCATTCTGATGTAGTTATGGGCGCAGCAATCTGCAAGGATGATGCAATTGCAGAAAAATTATTCTTCATTCAAAATTCGTGCGGAGCTGTTCCAGGGCCAATGGATTCTTTTTTAGTTTTAAGAGGTATAAAAACCTTACACATAAGAATGCAAAGACATTGTGAGAATGGAAAAGAAATTGCAACATTTTTAAATAACCATCCTAAAGTTGATAAAGTTTACTGGCCTGGGTTAAAAACACATCCAAATTATTCTGTTGCAAAAAATCAAATGGATAATTTTGGTGGTATGATTTCTTTTAACTTAATAGGAAACAATTTAAACGATGCAATTACAGTAGTTTCCAATACACATTACTTCACTCTTGCAGAAAGTTTAGGTGGAGTAGAATCTTTGTGTGGACATCCTGCAAGTATGACTCATGCAGCCATTCCTAAAATAGAAAGAGAGAAAACAGGTGTAGTCGATTCTTTAATTAGATTAAGTGTTGGAATAGAAGATATTAACGATTTAGTAAATGATTTAGAACAAGCACTTTCAAAAATATAAATGGGGAAAACTGCATTTATTACTGGTTCTAGCAAGGGGATAGGTAAAGCGCTTACGCTTCTTTTACTAAAAGAAAATTATTCTGTAATCGGCTATTCAAGAACAAACACAATTAGTCATCCTAATTTTACGCATGTAAAAATCGATTTGTCAAATTTGAAAGAAGTTCAGAATATTACTTTTCCCAGCGCACATAAAGATGATGTATTACTTATAAATAACGCTGCCAATCTTGGTGAAATTATGCCATTACATCTAAAAAATTCTAGTACAATTATAAAGGATTATAACTTAAATATCATTACGCCAACTTTATTATGTTCTATATTTATTAATATTTTTAAAAAAAATAAGAAAACTATTATAAATGTTAGTTCAGGTGCTGCAAAATCAGATATTCCATCATGGAGTACATATTGTGCAACAAAATCTGCACTAGACAGATTAACTACTGTTCTATCAGAAGAAACACATGAAAAATTAAATGTTTTTTCAATTCATCCAGGTATTGTTGATACATCAATGCAAAAATCAATAAGAGAAACAGATGGGAAGCTATTTCCTATGCTAGATAGATTTATTAAATATCATGAAGATAATGAACTTGAAGATGCTGATAAAATTGCTGAAAAATTCTATTATGTCATAAAAAACAAAGACAAATTCAGTCAAAAAATACTTTTTCTTAGAGATATATCAATTTAGACTCTTCTAAACATATATTTTTTAACTAAAACTATCTTAAAACATTAATTATCAATAATTTATAAGCATCTGTAATTTTTAACAATTTTATGTTTAAAAACTAACGAAATATATTAGCTTGATAATCAATATATTAAATTTAATCACTTGAAAATCAGTATTTTAAATATCTTAAAATACATTACATATAGAAATTCACTTTAAAACAATTTAAATAATATTTTATTGCAACTATTTAGTTTCAAGCAAATTATATTCTAAGTTTGGCATCAGTATTAACCAAATTAAATAAAATTATGGAAGGAGTATTTAAGTACATGAACGGGTTCTTTAAAGGACTAACAGGTTTAATCATGACAGTTTTAGGTCTTGGTATAGCAGTTGAAATCCTTTACGGAGGAGGAGCTCTTATGGGGATTTCTGTTATTGACAACATAATGGCAGTTATTAATGGGCTAGGAAGTGCTGGATTTGCAGGTCTAGTTGGTCTAGTTATTTTATTTAACCTACTAACATCAAAGTAAAATAAATAAATGTTTTTTTAATAAAATAGCCCTGCTTAAGCAGGGCTATTTTTATTTTATATATTTACATAAATTTCAAATTAAATGAACAATCTATTTGCTAATCTTCAAAAATTATTAAAATCTGCTATTTCTATTGGCATACAGTTTTTATGCCTAGGAGTTATTATACAATTATTAATAGATGAAAAAATACTTGGTTGGGATCCAATTGGAAATATTCAAAATGCAGGACCAGCATTTATAGGAGTAATTGCTTTTATTTTACTTTATATACTATTTATCAAAAAGCAAAATTAATGAGCTTGTAGCCAGTTCGAACCTTTGCCAATTTCTACAGTTAATGGTACAAGAAGTTTGACGGCATTCTCCATTTTATCCTTTATTAGAGATGTTAATTCCTCAACTTCTGATATATGCGCATCAAAAACTAATTCATCATGCACTTGTAATAACATTTTAGATTGCATTTCACGTTTTTCCATTTCTTTACTAATATTTATCATAGCAATCTTAATAATATCAGCTGCTGAGCCCTGTATAGGCGCATTTATTGCATTTCTTTCTGCCATAGCCCTTATCATTCCATTTCTTGCATTAATATCTTTAAGGTATCTTCTTCTTCCCATTACAGTCTCAACATATTCTTTTTCTCTTGCCTGGTTTATTGACCAGTTCATGTATTCTTTAACCTGTGGAAATTGATCGAAATAACTGTCAATAATTTCCTGTGCCTCTTTTCTACTTATTCCAATATTTTGAGATAGTCCAAATGCAGATATCCCATAAATTATACCAAAATTAACTGACTTTGCATTTGAACGCATAATTCTATCAACATCTTCTAATGGAACATTATATACTTTAGCTGCTGTAGCAGAATGAATATCAATTCCATTGATAAATGCATTTAGCATTCCTTTATCATTACTTAAAGAAGCCATTATTCTAAGCTCAATTTGTGAGTAATCTGCTGCTATCAAGGTGAAATTAAGATTTCTTGGAATAAAAGCTTCACGAACTTTCATACCTAAGTCAGTGCGAATTGGTATATTTTGAATATTTGGATTAACTGAAGATAATCTTCCTGTTGAAGCTACAGATTGATTAAAAGTAGTATGGATTCTATTAGTATTAATATTAACTAAATTAGGAAGTGCATCAACATACGTAGAAAGTAATTTTTTGATAGCTCTGTAAGACAAAATCTTACCAATTATTGGATGTATATCCTTTAGCTTAAGAAGTATTTCTTCTGAAGTTGAATATTGGCCCGATTTGGTTTTCTTAGGTTTTTTGCTGAGTGACATCTTTTCAAATAATAATTCCCCCATTTGTTTTGGAGACGATATATTAAAGTTTTCTCCAGCCATTTCATGTATAGTAGATGTGATTAGTTCTAAATCATCAGTAAGTTTAATGCTATAGTTTTTAAGCATAGCTACATCAAGTGCAATACCTTCTATTTCCATATTTGCTAGAACATAAGTTAAAGGGATTTCGATGTTTTCAAACAGATCTGCTAAATTGTTATCCGTCATTTCTTTAAACAAAATTTTGGATAACATAAAAATATTAAGTGAATGTTGGCAGGCATAACTAGTAACCAAATCTCTATTTATATCAGAAAATAATTGACTATCCTTACCTTTTCCTAAAATACTTGTTCTTTCAATTATCTGAGATGACAGATAATTTTCAGAAATTAATTGTAACGTGTGTCTTCTATCAGGGTGTAATAAATAATGTGATATCTGTACATCAAACAAATTCCCTTTTAAAAAAATACCATGACGATGTAAGGCTTTGATTGAGAATTTTAAATCAAAGCCAATAATCTTAATTTCAGGATTTCCAAAAATTTCTTTACAAATAGTTATACTTGACGAGTTAAAAGGCAAGTAATAACCTTCTTCATTTCGAAAACTAATAGCAATACCAACAATTTGAGTTAAGAGTGGATTAGCAGTATTTGTTATTAAATGAAAAGAAAACTCTTTTATTTTTTTAATCTCAGAAATTAGTTCTGATAGTAACTTTTGATCGTCAAGAAAAATAAACTTATTGTTTACAGATTCATTCTTAGAGTTTGAAACAGATTCTGAAAATAAGTCAAATTGAGATGATGATGGTTTGTTTTTCTCATTAAAATTTGTGGTTTCAATTGAATTGTCTGAAGATTGATTATTCTCAATTATTCTTTTTAAAAGAGTTTTAAACTCTAACTCTTCAAAAAGATTTGTGATTTTTGTAATATCTAATTGTTGATATTTTAAAATTTCCTCATCAAATTCGATAGGAACATCTAAAATTATTGTAACCAGTTTTTTACATAATAATCCAATTTCTTTTGAAGACTCTACAGTCTCTTTAATTTTACCTTTAAGAGTATGCGAGTTATCAAATAAACCTTCCATTGAATCAAACTGTTTAAGAAATTTTTGAGCAGTTTTTTTTCCTACACCAGAAATTCCAGGAATATTATCAGCAGAATCTCCCATCATTCCTAAAAAATCTATTACCTGATCAACTCTTGAAATTTGAAATTTTTCCAGTACTTCAGGGATTCCCCATATGCTCGTAGGTGCCCATTTTGTACCTGGCCTATACATAAAGATATTTTCTGAAACTAATTGAGCAAAATCTTTATCAGAAGTCATCATGTATGTAACGAATCCTTTTTTCTCGGCTTTCTTAGCTAATGTGCCTATTACATCATCTGCTTCATAGCCATCTTTATATAGTTTAGGGATATTAAAAGCATCTAACAATTTATCAATGAATGGCAATGCGTCTTTGATGCCATCTGGCATAGCATCTCTGTGAGCTTTGTATTGCGGATACTCAACATGTCTTGCGGTAGGAGTGCTTCTGTCAAAAACTACTGCAATATGTGTTGGTTTTTCCTTGCGTATAACTTCAATTAAAGTATTTGTAAAACCTAAAATAGCTGAGGTCTCAAGTCCATTAGAATTAATTCTTGGATTTTTTACAAAAGCAAAATAAGCTCTATAAATAAGTGCAAACCCATCTAAAAGAAACAACTTTTTTTTAGTTTTCATTATAAAGTAAAAGTACAACTAATAGATATTATTTAGTTATATTTACATGATAATATGAATATCAATAAAAAAGAAACAAAAGAATTTTTTTTTATTCTTATAATTCCATTTGTATTTCTTTTAATTATGTGGATTGTTAAGTTTGTGGAAATTCAATTTAATTTATCATTTGTTAAATTTGGAATTTATCCAAAAGATATTAATTCTCTTTCAGGAATTTTATTTTCCCCATTTATTCACAAAGATTTTACTCATTTATTTAATAACTCATACCCAATATTGATACTTGGATCGCTATTATTTTCAGCATATCGTAGTATTGCATTACAAATTTTTATTTGGCTCTTTTTTATTTCTGGTTTTTGGCTCTGGATAATTGGTAGAGAATCATATCATATTGGTGCTAGCGGAATGATTTACAGTCTTGCAGCATTTTTATTTGTTAGTGGTTTAATTAGAAAAAACCCAAGGCTGGCTGCGTTAAGTATGATAATTATTTTTTTGTATGGCTCATTAATTTGGGGGGTTTTCCCATTTAAAAGTGGTATATCATGGGAGGGTCATTTAACAGGTCTATTTGCTGGATTAATAACAGCAATATTTTATAAAAATGAAGGGCCAAAACCAAAAAAATATCAATGGGAAATTGATGAGGAATTAGAAAAAAGAGTTGAAACTGAAAACGAAATTAAAATTAACTATATTATTACGAAACAAAAAAAACCTTAATCATCCGATCTTTCTAAAATGCCTAAATTTGATGAAAACCAGGTTCGTTCATGCAAATAATATAAGATGAATTTCAAAGCACGATCAAATATTACAATCATAAACGCTTTATCATTATCTAATCCAAAAGCTTTTCCAATAAAAAATGTTGTAACTGAAGCAATGATACTCCATGTGATTGCTTTAATCAAATGCCTTCTTTTACTAATCTTAATTTTACTCATTGAATTATATTTTAAATATCAAATATAAGAATATATCTAATTAAATAACAGAGTTATAATAACTGAAAAAATGTATTTTTGTTTTCAATGAAGAATATTAGAAATTTTTGCATTATTGCACATATAGATCATGGAAAGTCAACTTTAGCAGATCGCCTATTAGAATTTACAGGAGCAGTTTCTGAAAGAGAGGCAGAAGAACAAGTTCTTGACAATATGGATCTTGAAAAAGAAAGAGGAATTACCATTAAAAGTCATGCAATTCAAATGGAATACATTAGCAATGGTGAGCATTATATACTTAACTTAATCGATACCCCTGGGCATGTTGATTTCTCTTATGAAGTTTCAAGATCTATTGCCGCATGTGAGGGAGCTCTTTTAATTGTAGATGCTGCACAGGGAATTCAAGCTCAAACTATATCAAATCTTTACCTTGCATTAGAGCATGATTTAACAATCATTCCGGTTTTAAATAAAATTGATCTTCCATCTGCAGAACCCGAAGTTGTAAAAGATCAAATTGTAAATCTAATAATGTGTGAAAATGATGATATCTTAGCTGCAAGTGCCAAAACAGGCCAAGGAATCGAATCTATATTAAATTCCATTATAGAAAAAATACCTCCACCAATTGGAGATCATCAAGCTCCATTACAAGCTATGATATTTGATTCTGTTTATAATACATTTAGAGGCGTTGAAGCTTATTTCAAAGTGATAAATGGAACTATAAAGAAAGGTGAAAAAGTGAAATTCATGGCTACTGGCATGGAGTATAATGCTGATGAAATTGGAGCCTTAAGATTAAAGCAATTTCCAAAAAAAACATTATACGCTGGTGAAGTTGGCTATATAATCTCAGGAATTAAATCAGCTACAGAAGTAAAAGTTGGCGACACAATAACAACATGTGAGAATGCTGCTTTAGAACCGGTAAAAGGCTTTGAAGAGGTTAAACCTATGGTTTTTGCTGGTATTTATCCCGTTGACACTGAAGACTATGAAGAGCTCAGGAGTTCAATGGAAAAATTACAATTAAATGATGCGTCTTTAACTTTTGAAACAGAATCATCTGCAGCACTTGGGTTTGGATTTCGTTGTGGATTTTTAGGTATGCTACATATGGAAATTATACAAGAACGACTTGAAAGAGAATTTGATATGACAGTAATAACCACTGTACCTAATGTGTCATATTTTGCATATAAAAGAAACGGAGAAAAACTTGAAATACATAATCCATCTGACTATCCAGACCCTAGTGTTTTAGAAAGTGTTGATGAACCTTACATAAGAGCTCAAATCATCACTAAATCTGACTTTATAGGGCCAGTAATGAGTCTTTGCATTGCAAAACGTGGTGAACTAACAAATCAAGTATACTTAACTACAGATAGAGTTGAACTATCCTTTGAAATGCCTTTAGGCGAAATTGTTTTTGATTTTTATGATAGATTAAAATCTATATCGAAAGGCTATGCTTCTTTTGATTATTCGCCAATCGGATATAGAGTTTCAGTCCTATCTAAGCTAGATATTTTATTAAATGGTGACCCAGTAGATGCGTTGTCAGCATTAGTTCACAAAACAAATTCTTATACACTTGGAAAGAAATTATGTGCTAAGTTAAAAGAACTTATACCTAGACAACAATTTGATATTGCAATTCAATCAGCAATTGGAGCGAAAATTATTTCAAGAGAAACTGTTAAGGCGTTAAGAAAAGATGTTACTGCAAAATGTTACGGTGGAGATATTTCAAGAAAAAGAAAGTTATTAGAAAAGCAAAAGAAAGGTAAAAAACGTATGAGACAAGTGGGTAATGTTGAAATACCTCAAGAAGCATTCTTATCAGTTTTAAAATTAGATGATTAAAAATTAAACAATGGGTAGAGCGTTTGAATTTAGAAAAGCTAGAAAAATGAAAAGATGGTCAAAGATGGCCAAAACCTTCACTAGAATTGGAAAAGATATTGTAATGGCCGTAAAGGATGGAGGCTCAGACCCTGATTCAAATTCAAGACTTAGGCAAGTGATGCAAAATGCAAAAACAGCAAACATGCCTAAAGATAATGTATTACGTGCAATTAAAAAAGCAAGTGATAAAGACACGGCAAATTATGAAGAAATGTCTCTTGAGGGATACGCAGTTAACGGTATTGCTATTTTTGTAGATTGTGCGACAAATAATAATAACAGAACAGTTGCTGATGTTCGATCTTATTTTAGTAAGTGTGAAGGCGCGTTGGGAACAAATGGATCTTTAGAATTTATATTTAATCGTAAAGGGGTTTTTACGCTAAGTTCAGAAAATATAAATATGAGCATTGATGACTTCGAAATGGAACTAATAGATGCTGGTTTAGAAGAGTTAGAGATAGACTCTGAAGCAATAACTATTTATTGTGACTTTATAGATTTTAATAATATGCAAATAAAGTTAGAAGATTTAAAAATTGAAATTATAAATTCTGAACTTCAACGTATACCAAATAATTATAAAAAAATTACTGTGGAACAATCAAAAAATGTATTAAAATTATTAGATTTACTTGAAGAAAATGATGATGTACAACAAGTGTTTCATAACATGGAGTTATCTGAAGAAATCATGATGGCAATGGATAATTAACAAAAATGATAAACGTATTAATCTTAGGAAGTGGAGGAAGAGAACATGCTTTTGCTTGGAAAATCTCTAAAAGTAGTAGTTGTAATAAGCTTTTTATTGCTCCTGGAAACGCTGGTACAAATGATGTTGGCACAAATGTAGATATTGAAATAAATGATTTTAATAGTATAAAAAAATTTGTTTTAATAAATGAAGTTGAAATAGTTTTGGTTGGCCCTGAAGAACCTCTAGTAAATGGAATTTACGATTTTTTTCAAAATGACGATGAATTGAAAAATATTGCACTTATTGGGCCATCGAAACAAGGAGCTCAATTAGAAGGAAGTAAAAAGTTTGCTAAAGAATTTATGTTCAGACATAATATTCCAACTGCTAAATATAAAGCCTTTACGAAAGAAAATCTCAAAGATAGCTCTAAATTCCTTGAAAGTTTATCTCCTCCATATGTTCTAAAAGCAGATGGTCTTGCGGCGGGTAAAGGAGTGTTAATTATCAATGATATAAAAGAAGCTAAGAAAGAATTGAAAAAAATGATATGTGATGGTAAATTTGGTAAGGCATCATCTACAGTAGTAATTGAAGAGTTTTTAGAAGGAACAGAATTATCTGTCTTTGCACTTACAGACGGTATCTCATATAAAATATTACCTTCAGCAAAGGACTACAAAAGAATTGGAGAAGGAGATACAGGATTAAATACTGGTGGAATGGGAGCAATTTCACCCGTCCCTTTTGCTGATAGGTTTTATATAGAAAAAGTAGAAAGAGAGATTATTAAGCCTACAATTAAGGGTCTTATAAAAGATAATATTAGGTACAGTGGTTTTATCTTTTTTGGACTGATTAATGTAAAGGGTCAACCTAAAGTAATAGAATACAATGTAAGGATGGGAGATCCTGAGACTGAAGTTATTTTGCCTAGAATTTCATCAGATTTTTTAAATCTACTAAAGGGGATAAATGACGGAACGTTTAGTGAAAGAGATTTAGAGATTTCTACAGAAGTTGCAGCCACAGTCATGCTAGTTTCTGGAGGGTATCCTTCAAATTATGAAAAAGACAAGTTAATATTAGGCACTGATAAAGTAGACAAAAGTATTATTTTTCATGCAGGCACTAAATTTGATGATGGTTTAAAAACAAATGGAGGTAGAGTTCTTGCTCTAACTTCACTGGCAGAAAATTTAAATTTAGCACTTAAAGCATCATATGATAGCGCAAAACAAATATCATTCAACAAAAAGTATTATCGAACTGATATTGGATTTGATTTATAGAGGAGCGTGCTCTTCATTATCTTTTCTATGCTTTAACATCTTAGCTGTCCATATAACTAAAAATAAAAATATAATACATATATATAAATAATTGATTGAATTTCCAATAGTTTCAACACCCATAAAGATTAAAGAGAAAAAATCTCCAATAGCACAAAATATTTCTTTCATAATTTTTAATTTTCAATTGCAAACTTAAATATTTTAAACGAAAAAAATGTTTTTAAGACATCTAATAAACCCTAAGCCATCAACAATTATATTTTTCGTTTTTTTTTGTATAATTTTTGCATGTATACCTCTATTTCAATATGACATTAATAGTATCTACCAAAATACTAAAATCAACTCCTTTCTAATACTTATCATATCAATAGCTTTGCCTTTTCTTATTAGCATGGGACTAAATAACATGATATATGAAAAAAATATACTTAAGAAAGAAAACTTACTAATTAGTTTTATTTTTATTTTAATAAGTTGTGCATTTACAAATAACATTAAAGTTTGGACCACAACTTTTTTATTGTTATTCCTATTTAATAATCTATTAAAAAGTTACCAAAAAGAATTGCCATTTTCTCAATTTTATAATGCCTCTCTTATTCTAGCAGTCATATCATTCATCTTTCCAAATGCAATCTGCTTAATATTACTTCTTATAATAAATGGAATAAATTATAGTAATTTAAATTTACGTATAGGAACTACAATAATCTTAGGTTTTATTACACCATATTTATTTTACTTTATTTTTTCTTTTCTTTTGAATAGTAGCATTACAATGCCTGACTTTTTTAATTTTCAGAATACAGAATTTTCATCAATTAACATGTGGCATCATTCCAAAAAAATTTGGATCATTATCTTGATTTGTATATCTCTTTTATCTTTTCTTGAGTTATTTACATGGCTGTATAAAAAAAGTATGAAATCAAGAAGAACATTTATGACAATAATCTGGTTTTTTATTATTTGTTTTATCACTTCGCTTTATTCAAAAAGTGAATATTTTTATTTTATGTTTCTTCCTCTTTCAGTAATATTAGGCAATTATTTTGTTTACACAAAAAATAGATTGATTGCGAATGTTTTGTTTTTATTGTTAGTAATTTCTTCTATCTATTATAAATATATGATTGGTTTTAATGTGTAAGTTTGTAATCTAAAATATATTTTTATGAAATTTGGTGTTGTTATTTTTCCAGGCTCTAATTGTGATCAGGATATTATTTACATTTTAGAAAAAAAATTGAAACAAGAAGTTGTTAAATTATGGCATAAAGACACAAATCTTCAAAAAGTGGACTTTATTATTTTACCCGGCGGGTTTTCTTACGGTGATTACTTACGTTCTGGAGCATTGGCAAGATACTCTCCTATAATGAAAGAGATAATTAAATTTGCAAATTCGGGTGGATATGTAATGGGGATATGTAATGGATTTCAAATTTTAACTGAAAGTAATCTATTGCCAGGAGCACTTTTAAATAACATATCACACAAATTTATTTGTAAAAATGTTTTTTTAAAACCTATTTCTCAAAACACAATTATTACAAAAAAATACACTAAGAATACAATTAAAATCCCTATTGCTCACGCTGAAGGAAGGTACTATGCGGATGAAAGGATATTATCTTCTTTAAATAAAAATGACCAAATACTCTTCAAATATTCAGACAAAGATGGGGTTGTTGAAGCAAATAGTAATCCTAATGGCTCTAAACTTAATATTGCAGGTATATGTAACAAAAATCGAAATGTTTTTGGATTAATGCCTCATCCTGAAAGAGCAGCAGATAATGAACTGAAAAATCAAGATGGTATTGTTCTATTTGAAAGTATCTTACAAGAATTTAGTATTTAATCCTTACGGCTCATAATATTAAAAGATTTAAAAAATTTTGTATCTCTAGAGCAAAAAAAGCAAACTAAATTTAAACTAATTTCATTTATTTAATTTTCAACTACTTAAGCTACTTATTAACTTATTGTTGAAAAAACTGTTAAGAATCGTTTGTGGAACATTGTTCTAATATTTGACTTTCTTTTTAAACTTGTAGTGATAAAAGTACAACGATAATTAACCACAATAATATCCTGAAAAATATGTCCACTATTTTAAAGAAGCAGAAAAAACATCAAGTTAAAACAAAAAGCCAGAAAATATACTCTTATGAACAAGTTCTAAAATCATCTATATCTTATTTTAAGGGTGATGAATTAGCCGCAACAACCTGGATGAACAAGTATGCTGTAAAAAATAATACGGGAGAATTTGTTGAATTATCTCCTGATGATATGCATAAAAGAATGGCAAAAGAATTTGGAAGAATTGAAGCGGATTATAAGTTAAAATATAACCTTAATGGCAGCGCAAAATTTCTTTCACAATATGGACAAGAAAGAGAAGACTTAACAGAAGAAAAAGTTTATAAATATTTTAAAGATTTTGGATATATAATTCCTCAAGGGAGCGTTATGAGTTCGTTGGGGAATTCGTACCAATTAGCTTCACTCTCAAATTGCATTGTGGTACCTGAATTACACGACTCATATGGTGGAGTGTTTTATACAGATCAACAATTAGCTCAACTTTTTAAAAGAAGATGTGGGGTTGGAGTTGATATTTCTAATTTAAGACCAACAGGTGCAAGTGTCTCAAATGCTGCAAAAAGTACCTCTGGAGCAGTTTCATTCATGAATCGCTTTTCAAATACAACAAGAGAAGTTGCTCAGAATGGTAGAAGGGGTGCTTTAATGCTATCTATGGATATCGCTCACCCTGATGTAAAAGAATTTATAACTATTAAACAAGATTTACAAAAAGTAACAGGTGCAAATAT
Organism: Flavobacteriales bacterium; assembly: GCA_002683775.1. GTDB lineage: Bacteria > Bacteroidota > Bacteroidia > Flavobacteriales > BACL11. The sequence continues at coordinate 10,470 of NYTT01000067.1, read as the reverse complement.
TTCGATTAGATTATCTGACGAATTTATGAAAGCAGTAGAATCTAATAGTGAATATACACATAAATGGCCAATTGATTCAAACACTCCAAAATTTACTAAAACAGTTAATGCTAAAGAATTATGGGATACAATTATTGAATGTGCACATAATACAGCAGAACCAGGTTTGATTTTTTGGGACAGACAACACTGGTATTCAACTTCATCGGTATATCCAGGCTATAAGAACACATCTACAAACCCTTGCTCTGAGATTGCAATGCAAGGAGGAGATAGTTGTAGATTAATTGCTATGAATCTTTATAATTTTGTAGAAAATCCATTTACTAAAGATGCTAAATTTCTTATGGAGGATTTTTACAAAGCTACATACGAAGGACAAAGATTGATGGATGATTTAGTAGATTTAGAAAATGAAGCTATCGGTAGAATTTTATCAAAAATTGACTCAGATGAAGAACCTGAAAAAATTAAAGCAGTTGAAAGAGAAACATGGGAATTGTTGTTAAAAACGGGAGTTGAAGGCAGAAGAACAGGACTAGGATTTACCGCACTTGCAGATATGGTAGCTGCTTTAGGAATGTCTATTGACTCAGATGAAGCAATTACAAAGGTTGAAGAAATAATGAAAGAAAAATGTAGAGCTGAATTTGATAGCTCTATTGACATGTCTTTATCAAGAGGAAGCTTTGTAGGTTTTGATGCCAAAATTGAAAAAACTTCAGAATTTGTACAGATGTTAGAAAATGAATTGCCAGATGTATATGAAAGAATGATGAAATTTGGAAGAAGAAATATCTCAATAAGTACTGTTGCCCCAACAGGTACATTAAGTATGTTAGCTCAAACATCATCAGGGATAGAGCCAGTATTTATGACACATTATAAAAGGAGAAGAAAACTTAATGAGCAGGATAAAGAAGCAAAAGTGGACTTCATTGATGATTCTGGAGATAAGTGGCAAGAATTCACAGTATATCATCATAATCTAAAAAAATGGATGGATATTACAGGTGAAACAGATATTAAAAAAAGTCCATATTCTGGTAGTACAGCCCCTGAAATTGACTGGGTTAAAAGAGTAGAGATGCAAGCTAAAGTACAAAAATATGTAACTCACTCGATAAGTTCTACGATTAATCTACCAAATGATGTATCGTTAGAGGAAGTTAGTAATATCTACTTAGAATCTTGGAAACAAGGCACAAAAGGTATTACAGTTTATCGAGACGGATCAAGATCTGGCGTACTTGTTTCAGCTGATGACAAAAAAGAACAAGTGTTAGAAAACTCTGAATTTAAAGAAACTAAAGCCCCATCAAGACCTGAAAGGCTAGATGCTAAGGTTGTAAGATTCCAAAATAACAAAGAAAAATGGATAGCAGTTGTAGGGCTTTTAAATGGAAGACCATATGAAATTTTCACTGGTAAAACTGAAGATGTTTTCAATATGCCAGCTGCAGTTGAGTACGGTTGGGTTCTGAAAAAAAGAAAAGAAGATGGCTCCTCACAATATGATTTTCAATATGAAGATAAAGACGGATATAAAGTTACTATGGGAGGGCTTTCACGTTCATTTAATAAAGAATTCTGGAATTATGCTAAACTTATTTCAGGAGTATTAAGACATGGAATGCCATTACATTATGTTGTAGATTTAATAGGCAAGATGAACTTATATGATGAAAATATCAACACATGGAAAAGTGGAGTTGTAAGAGCTCTTAAAACATTTATTGCAGATGGAACGAAAGTTAGTGATCACACATGTGGTGAATGTGGAGATGAAGGATTAATATATGAAGAAGGCTGTCTTAAGTGTGTTAGCTGCGGTTACAGCAAATGTGGGTAATACCTTTAATAAATGCTAAAAAGAGTATTAAGTATATTGTATTTTAATTTCTTTATAATAGAAAAAAGTATGCTTAAAATGTTATTGGTATGCAAAAATCAATCTTAACCCTTATAATCATTTTACATACAAGCTGTGCAAATATCGTCGCTCCAACTGGTGGCAAAAGAGATATAGATCCCCCTAAAATTAAAAAAATTACAATTGTAAAAAATGACAAGAAATCTTTAGATAATGTAATTTTATTTGAATTTGATGAAAATATACAGCTGAATAATTGGGACGAAAACTTCTACATTTCACCAATAATAAAAAATTTACAAAAAAAAATAAACGGAAAATTTCTTTACTTATCAATCAAAGACACATTACATAAAAATAAAAGCTACAATATTTCTTTAGGTCAATGCATCAAAGATATAAACGAAGGAAATGTCTTAGATACCTTGAATTTTATTTATAATGATAATAACTTAGAGCATACTGTACTAAGTGGTGTTTTAAAAGATTCATATACTTTAGAATATTTAGAAAATTGCTGGATAATGTTGTTTGACGAAAAAATTGAAGATTCACTATTAATCAAAAATCCTCCAAAGTATATTTCTAAAACTGATAAAAAAGGAAGATTTCATTTTCCGAACTTAATAAATGAGAATTATAAAATTCTAGCACTTTCTGGATTTGATTTGATTTTTAATACTGATGAAAAAATTGCATTTTCAAATAGAAAAATAAATACTGTAAACGATACATTTATTTCACTTCTTGCTTTTAAGGAAAAAATTGATTCAAATTTATATATTCAAAAGGACTCTTTAATTCAAAGAAAAGAAAGTGTAGGCTTAGGTCAATTAGAAATTATAACTGAACTTAATTCATCATCTATTTTTCAATTATTACAGAAAAATAAAGTTGTCTCTGAGCATTATTTTGATCAAAAACCATTTTTAATCAAATCGATAGAACCTGGAAAATATCAATTAAAATGTATAGAGGATAGAAATGAAGATAAAATTTGGAATACTGGAAACTTACAGAAACAGATACAACCTGAAAAAGTATTTAATTATCAATCTGAAATTTTAATTCGTTCAAATTGGAATCTAGAAATAGAATGGATTATAAAAGAATGAAAGAATCTTGATCATTCAAAAAATTCATCTTATTTCTTTTGTATGATAGAGATTTTTTTGAAATTACAACTTGTAAGATATCTTCCTTATTATCAGTAGCTGAAAAAATTTCTTTTCCAATAGCATCAAAAACTTTGGAATGGCCATTAAATTCTGTTCCATTTCCATCTTGACCAATTCTATTTAATCCTACTGTATAACATTGATTCTCTATCGACCTAGCCTTTAAAAGTGTGTCCCATGCATCTATTCGTGCTTTTGGCCAATTAGCCAAATAAATTAAAACATCGTAGTCTTCAGTATTTCTTGAAAAAACAGGAAAACGTAAATCATAGCAAATTAACGGACAAAATTTCCAACCAAAATCACTAACTATTAAACGTTTTTTACCTTTTGAGATATACTTATTTTCCTTAATTATAGAAAATAAATGCCATTTATCATATGTTATAATATCACTGCTTGGTGATATCCAAACAAGTCTATTATATATTTTATCATTTTCTTTTATCATTAATGTACCTGTAACAATGCAATTTTTCTTTTTTGAAACAGCTTGCATCCATTTAATTGTTTTTCCATCCATACTTTCTGCTAAATGAGAAAATTCTGGGCAAAAGGAAGTATTAAACATTTCAGGTAATAAAATAATATCTGTATTTTCTATTCTAGAAATTAAATTTGAGAAATGCTGAAGATTTTCATCTATATCTTTCCAATAAATTTTTGACTGCAGTAGTGATAAATTTAATAATTCTTGCATTAATTTATTCAGAAGTTGAAAAAGTAGCGGCTAAAAATTCTCTATTCATTTTAGCAATATACTCAATAGATATACTCTTTGGACACTCTATCTCGCAGGCTCCAGTATTTGTGCAGTTTCCGAATCCTTCATTATCCATTTGCTGTACCATATTCTTTACTCTTTGTTTTGCCTCTACTTGACCTTGAGGGAGATATGCAAATTGAGATACTTTAGCCGCGACAAATAGCATTGCTGATGAATTCTTACAAGTTGCGACACAAGCACCACAACCAATACAAGCAGCTGCGTCAAAAGCTTTGTCTGCGTTCATCTTAGGAATAGGCAGTGCATTTGCATCTTGAGTATTACCAGATGTGTTAACTGAAACAAAGCCTCCTGATTGCTGAATTCTATCAAAAGAAGATCGATCAACAATTAAATCTTTAATTACTGGCATCGCTGCAGATCTCCATGGCTCAATATAAATTGTTTCACCATCTTTAAACATGCGCATATGTAATTGGCAAGTTGTAACATTTTTTGCTGGACCATGAGCTTCTCCGTTAATATAAAGTGAGCAACTTCCACAAATACCTTCTCTACAATCATGATCAAATGCTACAGGCTCTGTTCCCTCATTTATTAGCTGTTCATTCATAACATCTAACATCTCTAAAAAAGATGCATTTTCAGATATTCCTGAAACATTATATTTTTCTAAAGCTCCTTGAGCATTTCTATTTTTCTGTCTCCAAACTTTTAAAGTTAAATCCATAGCTTTTATTTATAAGATCTTTGTTTTAATTCAATATCATTAAATTCTAATTCCTCTTTGTGCATTTTTGAATTTTCGGGTTCGCCTTTATATTCCCATGCAGTAACGTAAGCATAATCTTTATCATTTCTTTTGGCTTCTCCTTTTTGTGCCCCATCTAACTCAACTGATTCTTCTCTAAAATGACCACCACAACTTTCGTTCCTACTTAACGCATCTTTAGCAAAAAGTTCTCCTAGTTCTAAAAAATCTGCAACTCTACCAGCTTTATCAAGTTCGGAATTTAAAGAAAACTGATCTCCAGGTATTCTTAAATCTTTCCAAAATTCATCGCGAATTTCTTTAATCTTTTTCATTGCAATTTTTAGCCCTTTCTCATTTCTAGTCATGCCAACATATTCCCACATTACTTGACCTAACAATTTATGAAAATGATCTACGGATTTAGTACCTTGAATATTAATTAGCTTACGTATTCTATCGGCAACAGACTTTTCAGCATCTTCAAATTCAGATGTATCTGTTGATATTTTACCAGTTCTAATTTCATTTGAAAGATAATCTCCAATAGTATAGGGTAAAACAAAATAACCATCTGCTAATCCTTGCATGAGTGCAGATGCTCCTAACCTATTTGCTCCATGATCTGAAAAATTTGCCTCTCCAATACAATAACAACCTTCAACTGAAGTCATTAAATTGTAATCAACCCAAACACCACCCATTGTATAATGAACAGCTGGGTAAATCATCATTGGAGATTTATATGGATTTTGTGCAACAATTTTCTCATACATTTGAAAAAGATTTCCATACTTAGATTCAACAATTACTTCTCCAAGTTCAATAATTTTACTTTCAGATGGATTTTCTAGTCTTTGTATAGCTGCTTCTTGCTTTCCATATCTTTTTATTGCTGATGTAAAATCTAAATAAACAGCCTCTCCAGTTTGATTCACTCCAAATCCAGCATCGCAAATCTCCTTCGCAGCTCTTGATGCAATATCTCTCGGAACTAAATTACCAAAAGCAGGGTATCTTCTTTCTAAGTAATAATCCCTATTTTCTTCGCTAATCTCTGTTGGTTTTAATTTTCCTTGTCTAATTAACTTGGCATCTTCAATTTTTTTAGGAACCCAAATTCTCCCATCATTTCTTAATGACTCAGACATTAATGTTAATTTAGATTGATGTTCTCCGCTTCTAGGTATACATGTAGGGTGAATTTGAGTATAACACGGATTTGCAAAATATGCTCCTTTCTTATGAATTTTCCATGCGGCAGTTACATTTGATCCCATTGCGTTTGTTGATAAAAAAAACACATTGCCATATCCTCCGCTAGCAATTACTACAGCGTGAGCTCCATGCCTTTCTAATTTTCCTGTCTCTAAATTTCTGGCGATAATCCCGCGAGCTTTTCCATTAACTTTAACTAATTCAACCATCTCATGTCTGTTAAACATCTGAATTTTTCCTTTACCAATTTGTCGATTCATAGCAGAATATGCACCTAACAAAAGTTGTTGTCCAGTTTGACCTTTCGCATAAAAAGTTCTTGAAACTAGTACTCCTCCAAACGAACGATTATCTAAAAGCCCACCGTATTCTCTTCCAAAAGGGACTCCTTGAGCAACACATTGATCAATTATATTTCCAGAAACTTCCGCTAATCTATGAACATTTGCTTCTCTTGATCGATAATCACCTCCTTTGACAGTATCATAAAAAAGCCTATAGATAGAATCTCCATCATTTTGATAGTTTTTTGCAGCATTGATACCTCCTTGAGCTGCAATTGAATGTGCTCTTCTAGGCGAATCTTGATAACAAAAAGCTTTAACATTGTATCCCATCTCAGCAAGAGATGCAGAGGCAGATGCACCTGCCAATCCAGTCCCAACTACAATGATATCAATGTTTCTTTTATTTGCAGGGCTTACCAAATTAATATTGTTTTTATGATTGGTCCACTTATCTTTTAAAGGGCCTTTAGGTATTTTAGAATCTAAAATCGACATATTATAATTTTTAGAGTGAAGTAAAGTAATGAAATAAAGCAATAAAAATAAACCCTAAAGGAATTATTACTGCATACAGATTAGCTAGTTTCTTAATTGTACTCGAATGTTTATTATTGAACCCCACAGATTGAAAAGAAGATTGAAATCCATGAGCTAAGTGTAGACCAAGTGAAATAAATGCGATACAATAAATAATAACTCTAACTAAATTATGAAATTTATGATGAAGTTCTTCCCAGTATCTGAACTCTCCATTGTGTATGCCAGACCAATCTCCATTTATAAACTTAGTGGTAATTTCAGGAATCCAGAAATCATAAAAGTGAAGTAACATAAATAATAAAATCATTACACCAGTAATTAACATATTTCTACTTAGCCAATTCGAATTTTCACTAGCATTATCGACAGCATATTTGATTGGTCTAGCAGATTTATTTTGACTATCTAAATACATACCCATAAGTAAATGAAATACTACTCCAAAAATTAGTATCGGCTGTAAGACAAATTGTATTAATGGATTTGTTCCCATAAAATGAGATACCTCATTAAATAAATCTTTACTGAAAAGTGATAAAGAATTTATAGCCAAATGTTGGGCTAAAAAAAACATTAGAAAAAATCCTGATAGCGCCATTAAAAATTTTCTTCCTACTGATGAATTTGATATACCGTGACTCATTTTAAATTTTTTAATTAGTTTACAAATATACTGCTCAAATTTTACATTCAGAACATTCATAGCTATAAAAATTCTAATTAAGAACGATTACAGATTGATGAGTAATTTTACTATTTTTGAATTAAACTCAAATGAAATGAAATACTTACAAATTAGCAGTAAATTGTTTGTACAAAATAGAGAAAAATTTTTTTCTAAATTATCACGTAATGGAATGGCCATATTAAATTCTAATGATGTAATGCCAACAAATGCCGATGGGACAATGCCTTTTAGACAAAACAATGATCTTTTTTGGCTTTCTGGAATTGATCAAGAGGAAAGTGTACTTGTTATTTTTCCTGATCACCCAAATCAAAATATGAGAGAGGTTTTATTTTTAAAAGAAACAAATCAACATATTGCAATTTGGGAGGGAGAAAAATTAGATAAAAACAAAGCACATCTAATTTCAGGGGTAAAAACCGTTTTTTGGTTAGATGAATTAGACAATAAATTAAATGAATTAATTTCAGTAGCAGACAGTATATATTTAAATGAAAATATTCATAGTAGATCCGCTTCAGATGTTCAAACAAGAGATGACCGTTTTAAGATAAAAATTTGTAAAAATTTTCCAAATAAAAAAATATTTACTGTAGCTCCTATTATGCATGAATTACGTGCTATTAAATCAAAATTTGAAATCGAGCTATTACAAAATGCTTGTGATTTAACAGAAAAAGGATTAAGACGAATACTTCCATTAATTAAACCTGGAATAATGGAGTATGAAATAGAAGCAGAATTAATGCATGAATTCTTAAGCAACAGATCAAATGGGTTTGCATATCAACCCATAATTGGATCAGGTTTTGATTCTTGTGTTTTACACTATATTGACAATAATAAAGAATGTAAAGATGGTGATATTTTATTAATGGACTTTGGAGCAGAATATGCCAATTATGCTTCAGATTTAACTAGAACAGTTCCAGTAAACGGAAAATATACTAGTAGACAAAAAGAAGTTTACACCTCAGTTCTGCACGTAATGAAAGAAGCTACAAAAATGCTAACTCCAGGTACAAATTTTAAAGAATATAATAAAGAAATTGGCAGAATGATGGAGTTAGAACTAATTAATCTAAAGTTATTAGACAAACATGATGTTATGAAGCAGAATGTAAAAAAACCTCTTTATAAAAAATACTTTATGCATGGAACATCACATTATTTAGGGCTAGATGTCCACGATGTAGGCAGTATGGAATGGATAATGAAAGAAGGCATGGTATTTACATGTGAACCAGGTATTTACATACAAGAAGAAAATCTTGGAATTAGATTAGAGAATGATATATTAGTTACTGAAGAAGGACCACATGATTTAATGAAAAACATTCCAATTGAGATTGAAGAAATCGAATCCTTAATGAGAAGTTAATTATGATTAAACATTATTTCTTTATTGGGTCCCATCCTTGAGCAGTTAATTGATGCGACGACCCATCAGTTGCAATAAAATTATTACCTTGAGATTGATCATTAACAAATCCAATAATTGTAAAATCTGGATCTTTTTTTAATTTATCATAATGTTGTTGATTTACCGTAAAAAGTAATTCATAATCTTCACCACCATTTAATGCACATACAATTGGATTAATTTTAAATTCAGCTGATAAATTCATAACTGTATGGTCAATTGGGATTTTATCTTCATGTATAGTTAAACCAACCGATGATGCTTTTGATATATGTAGGGCTTCAGATGAAAGACCATCAGAGATATCAATCATTGATGTAGGAATAATATTTAATTCTTTTAAAATCTTTATGTATTTAACTGAAGCTTCAGGCTTTAATTGACGTTTTAGAATATAATCATTACCTCCTAAATCAGGTTGAATTGTTGGGTTATCTTTAAATATCTCATTTTCTCTATTAAGAAGTTGAAGCCCAAGATAAGCTGCTCCAAGATCTCCTGTACAAACAACCAAATCATTAATTTTTGCACCACTTCTATATGTGATAATATCTTTTTCTACTTCACCAAGTACAGTAATGCTAATCATTAAACCAGAAGTTGAAGAGGAAGTGTCTCCACCTACTAAATCGACACCATAATGTTTACAAGCTAATTTAATACCTTCGTATAATTCTTCAAGTGCTTCAATTGTAAATCGATTACTTACTGCTAGTCCTACTGTAATTTGTTTTGCGCAACCATTCATTGCACATATATCAGATACATTAACAGCTACTGATTTATAACCCAAATGCATTAATGGCGAATAAGCTAAATTAAAATGTACACCTTCTATTAATAAGTCTGTACTTAACAATGAATACTTATCGCCTTTGTCTATAACAGATGCATCGTCACCAATTCCTAAAATTGTACTTGAGTTCTCTAATTTGATGTCTTTAGTCAAATGATCGATTAATGCAAATTCTCCTAATGTGTCTATTGGGGTTGTTTTTAATGACTTGTCTTCTAATATTTTCATATTGCAAAGATATATAAATACAATTTTTATTTATTATTTTTGCATCTCTATATAGATTTAGATTAAATAAATGATTAATATTAATAACAAAGCTAAAGATAGACTGCTTTATTTACTTGATAAAGAAAGTTCCAATAATCAATTTGTTAGAGTTGGAGTTGAAAGTGGTGGATGCTCGGGTTTAAGTTACAAATTAGACTTTGATAATGCAAAAAAAGATGATGATGAGCTAATTGAAGACAATGGTATCAAACTATTAGTTAATAAGAAAAGCTATTTATATTTAGTTGGAACAACTTTGGAGTTCTCTGACGGCCTTAACGGTAAAGGCTTTGTATTTAATAATCCTAATGCCAACAGAACATGTGGATGCGGAGAAAGCTTTTCTCTATAAAACCCCTGTAAATGAGTGAAAAAAAACAACTTTCCGAAGATATTCTACTAGAAGAAGTTACTAGTGCAGAATATAAATATGGATTCACAACTAAAATAGAATCTGACACAATTCCGAAAGGTCTTACAGAAAGAGTTGTGCGCACAATTTCAGCAAAAAAAAATGAACCAGATTGGATGTTAGATTATAGATTAAATGCATACAATATATGGCTAAAAATGGATGAGCCTGATTGGGCAAACGTTGAATATGAAAAGCCAAACTATCAGGATGTAATCTATTATTCAGCTCCAAAACAAAAGCCAGTCTTAGATAGTTTAGATGACTTAGATCCAGAAATGAAAAAAACATTTGATAAACTTGGTAT
>NYTT01000017.1 GCA_002683775.1 Flavobacteriales bacterium | reverse complement strand
TGACAACTTAATATTCTTTTAAATGATAGTTTTAATCCTTTTAACAAACCAAATTTATTAATCACATCTAAAGAATATTGAGAGCAAGTTGGGCTATATCTACAACTTCTTGGTAGTAATGGAGAAATAGATTTCTTGTAAAAAACAATTAATAATTTTATAATAAAAGTTAAAATCTGGTTCATAAAGTTTTAATTAAACGATTTATCATAAGATTTATTTTTAAATCGATATCTTTAAAACTTAGTACTTTATGAGCATTATAAATTATTGCAAAATTAATTTGTTTTTGCTGATTTTTCAAGTGTTCTTCTAACTTAAATTTTCTAGATCGATATGATTGCCTTATACACCTTTTTATTGTATTTCTTTGAACAGCTAATTTAATTCTTTTTTTTGGTACAACAATCAAAGATTGTATCAAGACATCATTTATGTTTTCATTATAAACCCATACTATTCTAAATGAATGTAGAGATATTGAAGCCCCTTGAGCAAATAATTCATCAATATCAGTGTTATTACAAAGTTTTTGATTTTTTGGGAATCTGAACATAACACATTACCTTCTAATTCTAAATTATACTCTACTTTCTAACTCTTTTATTAGCTACTTTAATATATTGATCTAAAGCCATCAACATTGATGGAGCTTTTTTACTTGGTGCCTCTATATCAATCCTTAGGCCATTGTCTTCAACTGATTTTACTGTCGTTGGACCAAATACAGCTAATCTTGTATCATTTTGTTCAAACTCTGGAAAGTTTTCAAGTAATGACTTAATGCCTGTTGGACTAAAAAAAACTAATATATCGTACTTTACATCTGATAAATCTGATAAATCTGAACAACATACCTTATACATTTGAGCTTTTGTATAATTCAAACCACTTTCTTCCAAGGCAATATTTTTTTTATTTTTTAATAAATCAGAACACGGAAAAATAAATTTAGATTCTTTATGCTTTTGCATCACTGGAATTAAGCTAGCTAAAGATTGTTCACCTGTAAATATTTTACGTTTCCTATATGTAATAAAATTTTGAAGATAATGTGCAATAACTTCAGAGACACAAAAATATTTAATAAAATCAGGTATTCTTAACCTAAGTTTTTCCATCATACCAAAATAATGATCCATAGCATTTTTTGATGTAAAAATAACAGCGTCGTGATTTAATATAGAAATTTTTTGTTCTTTAAATTCCATAGCTGTTATTTCAGAAACATGCATGAAAGGTTTAAAATCAATTTTTACTTTATGCTTTTTAGCTAATGAAATATATGGGGATTTTCCTTCAGGTTCAGGCTGGGAAATTAATATAGTTTTAACTTTCTTATTTTGTGTAGGCATCTTTATATTTTTTTTAATAAAAAACCTCCTTCACAAATAGCAATATAGGAGAAATTTCGAGCAAGCAAAGATACAAAAAAATATAAAACTTAGACAAACCAAAAGAGTTGGCACCAATCCACCAGAGCCATGCAATTTTCAAAAGTAACAGTATCGAAGAAATAAACAAAACAGTTAAAATAAATATATGGGAAATATCAAATGCGAAAAAATAAATACATAATACTAGTGGTGAAATAAGAAATCCAAGTGTTTTATCAAACAATAATGAGAAAAAAACTGCTAACTTCGAAACCTCTTCAAGATGAAATAATGAGCCTAACAATCTAATAATTATTATTCTACCTAAAAAATAAGAGCCAATTGAAGTAAAAACAACTAGGATAGAACTTATGTCATCTTTCATCAATAATTTCACACAAATAAGTGTGAAATTAATCAACATTATTAATGATGTTAATATATTTACTCTCTCTGTAAATACATTTTCTTCTCTTAAAAATTGGTTAGAATATCTTCTTGCAAATACTCCCATAAACAATAATTTAGCATGCTTCCAGTACATCCCTTTAAGAATTGCAATCAGCAGAAAAGATACAGTAATTAAAACAAAAAAAACATCTTGATTATATGTTAAATTAAAAATTGGCAAAATTCAGTTTCTTATAACAAAGATAGGTTATGATATTATTATTTGATTTAAAAAAATTACTTTTGTAAAAAAAAAAAAATGTCACAAGATTTATATCAAGCTCCGGATTATTTTTTAATGGATGAACTTTTATCTGAAGAGCATAAGTTAATAAGAGATGCTGCTAGAGAATGGGTAAAAAAAGATATTTCTCCAATTATTGAAGAAGCTTGTCAAAAAGCAGAATTCCCAAATCAAATTATTAAAGGTTTAGGTGAAATTGGCGCTTTTGGGCCCTATATACCTTCTAAATATGGAGGCCCTGAATTAGATCAAATTTCATATGGTTTAATAATGCAAGAATTAGAAAGAGGTGATAGCGGTGTACGATCAACAGCTTCAGTACAATCTTCATTAGTTATGTTTCCAATATGGAAATACGGAAGTGAAGAACAAAAAATTAAATACTTACCCAAACTAGCTACTGGAGAATTAATGGGTTGTTTTGGTCTTACAGAACCCGACCATGGTTCAAATCCTGGAGGCATGACAACTAATATCAAAGATATGGGAGATTATTATCTTCTGAATGGAGCTAAAATGTGGATTTCTAACTCCCCGTTTGCTGACATAGCTGTTGTTTGGGCAAAAAATGAAGATGGTAGAATTAAAGGACTTATTGTTGAAAGAGGGATGGATGGCTTTACGACTCCAGAAACTCATAATAAATGGAGTCTAAGAGCATCATCGACTGGAGAATTAGTTTTTGATAATGTGAAAATCCCAAAAGAAAATATCTTGCCACATAGAGATGGTCTAGGAGCACCATTATCATGTTTGGATTCAGCTAGATATGGAATTGCATGGGGAACAATTGGAACAGCAATGGATTGTTACGACACAGCACTAAGATATTCAAAAGAGAGAATTCAGTTTGGGAAACCAATTGCATCTTTTCAGTTACAACAAAAGAAATTAGCTGAGATGATTACAGAAATCACAAAAGCACAATTCTTAACGTGGAGGCTAGGTGTCTTACGAAATGAAGGCAGAGCAACTACTGGACAAATTTCTATGTGTAAAAGAAATAATGTTGATATGGCACTTAAAATAGCTAGGGAGGCAAGACAAATTTTAGGTGGCATGGGAATAACAGGAGAATACTCAATCATGAGACATATGATGAATTTAGAATCCGTCGTAACTTATGAGGGAACACATGACATTCATCTGCTAATAACCGGGCATGATATAACAGGTGAGAGTGCATTTAAATAAAAAAATCATAACTCTTTTTAGAATTATTGCATTTTTAGAAGGGACATCTTATTTACTTTTACTTTTTGTTGGGGTACCATTTAAATACTTAAATGGTAATGACTATGTCGTTAAATTATTAGGTATGCCTCATGGATTGTTATTTGTAGCCTACATATTTTTGGCAATTTATCTAGCATTAAATCAAGATTGGAACTTCAGAAAAAAACTTATAGTTTTGGTTTCATCAGTAATACCATTTGGCACTTTCTATGTGGAATTTAAGTATCTAAGAACTAGAAACTAAAAAACAAAACTAAGCCCAAATTGAGTTATCCCTTTATTAAACCCATCGTTAATATCAGTGTTAAGGTATCTATTATATCCAACATCAAAATTCACAAAACTCCATAGTTTATATCTTAGTCCGAATCCAATCTTAATTGCATCCATCTGGCTAATATCATGTTCTTCATCATTTTTATGAAAAGGCACATGCATAGCTACATAAAAATCATCTAAGATTTCCTGTAAATTTTCATTAGTTTTTGTCATTGATGTAAGAAGATCATATTCAACATAAAATGTTCTTCCAAATAAAAATTGTCCGTCAATAATTGGCTCTTCACCATCATTTCTAATATCAGAAGTAGAATTATAAGAAGAAATTCCAAAGACTAATTTATCATTATATATATAAGCTATTGATATATTATTTAAGAATTGTTCTTCTTTCGTTTGACTTTCTTGATTAATAATTAAACTATTTGATGCTTCTTCGTAATTTACAGGATTAAACCTAACCATAAAATGATTGTCATTTGATCCAAAAATCTCACTATATCTTGTTTTAATTTTATCTCCAATGCTTTGAGCAAGCAAATTGGATCCACATATTAAAAAAGAAAGAAGTACTACATTAAATTTTTTCATAGGAATATATTTTAACAAACTTAATAAAAAAAAAAATAATACTACTAATTATCTAGTAAATTTGCTGCCTCAATTAATTTTTCATACCATTCATTTCCGTATTTTCTTATTAAAGGTTCCTTAAGAAAAACATATAGCGGTATTTTTAGTTTACTACCGCAATTGCAAGCGGGTTCGCAAATCTCTATCTTTTCATAGTTAATTGCATCAAAATCATCATATTCTTTTATTCTAATTGGGAATAAATTACAGGAAAGTGGTTTTTTAAAATTAATCTTTCCATCTAAATACGCATGTTCAATAGAGCATTTTGCAATTCCATTATCATATACTACAAAGGAACACTCTTTGTTATCAATTAATGAAGTGGTTAAATCACCATCTATATCAATTACACCAACACCATTTTTATTAATTTGATCTACTCCTTGCGATCGCATATATGGCTTTATATCATTAATTAAGGATTCTATTTGCTTGTTCTCAGCATCTGTGATTGGAGCACCAGAATCTCCTTCAACACAGCAAGCCCCTTTGCAAGCATTTAAATCACAAACGAAATGCTTTTCAAATACATCCAAGGAAATTATTGTGTCATCTATTTGAATCATTTAACAAAAGTACGCATTTGATAACATAATTTATACTTTTGTAGTATGACAAACTATGAAGACATTTTTAAAAAAATTATTTCACATTGTAAAGAATACGGATACGTTTTTCAATCCTCAGAAATATATGATGGCTTAGCTGCCGCATATGATTATGGGCCAAATGGAGTGGAGCTAAAGAATAATATTAAACAATATTGGTGGAAATCAATGGTTAATATGCATGAAAATATTGTAGGGATAGATTCATCAATTTTTATGCACTCAAAAACTTGGGAAGCCTCTGGTCATAAAGATGCATTTAATGATCCATTAGTTGACAATAGAGATTCTAAAAAACGATATCGTGCTGATATGTTAATTGAAGATCATATCAGTAAAATTGAAGATAAAATTGCAAAAGAATGTCTAAAAGCCGCTAAACGCTTTGGAGATTCTTTTAATAAAGAAGAGTTTATTTCAACAAATAATCGTGTACTTGAAAGACAGAAAAAAATTGATGATATAAGTAATGAAATGAACCTTGCTCTTAACTCAAATAATTTAGAAAAATTAAAAAAAATAATTGAAGAAAATGATATAAAATGTCCAGTTTCTGGAACTAATAATTGGACTGATGTCAGACAGTTCAACTTAATGTTTAAAACACAGATGGGAGCAACAGCAGATGCATCAAGTGATTTATACTTAAGACCTGAAACTGCTCAAGGAATTTTTGTAAATTTTCTTAATGTTCAAAAAACTGCGAGAATGAAAGTCCCATTTGGTATTGCTCAAATTGGTAAAGCATTTAGGAATGAGATTGTTGCACGTCAATTTATTTTTCGAATGCGGGAATTTGAACAAATGGAAATGCAATTTTTTATTCGACCTGGTGAAGAAGAAAAATGGTATAATTATTGGAAAGATGTAAGAATGAAGTGGCATTTATCTTTAAATTTGGGTGATGAAAATTACCGTTTTCATGATCATGAAAACTTAGCTCACTATGCAAATGCCGCTACTGACATTGAGTTTAAATTCCCATTTGGGTTTAAAGAACTGGAAGGTATTCACTCAAGGACAGATTTTGATCTAAAAGCACATCAAAAACATTCTGGGAAAAAACTACAGTACTTTGATTCTGAAATAGAAAAAAGCTATGTTCCTTATGTGATCGAAACCTCAATAGGACTAGATAGAATGTTTTTAACAATACTAAGTAATTCATTTAAAGAAGAAGAACTAGAAAATGGGGAAAGTAGGATAGTTTTAAAAATACCTTCTTTTCTAGCTCCAATTAAAGCAGCAGTCCTTCCTTTAACAAAAAAAGATGGTATGCCACAAAAAGCAAGAGAGATAATGCAAAAATTACAATCTAATTTCAACTGTCAGTACGAAGAAAAGGATTCAATTGGGAAAAGATATAGACGACAAGATGCTATAGGGACTCCTTATTGCATAACAGTTGACCATCAAACTCTTGAAGATAACACAGTCACTCTGCGTGACAGAGATGTTATGTCGCAATGTAGAGTTGATATTCAAAAACTTAATTCGATTATTTCAGAAAAAGTAAATCTCGCCAACTACTTAGAATAAAAAAAGTTCTACTAATTCGTTATATTATGTAACTTGATTCTCTGCTTGATATGTAACTGAAATTTTATCAAAAGTAGCATCGATAGGTGGTTGTGTTTTTTCAACTTCTACTTTTACCTTTTTAACTTTATTAAGTTTCAAAATTGAATCTACAATTCTTTTAGCAGGAACCTCTATCATTTTGGCCCTTATTGCCATTTGTGATTTAACAATCTCTACAATACTTACATAATCAACAGTATCATTTAAATCATCTGATTGCTCAACTGCTAGGGTATCAACATCTACCCAAACATTAATTATAAAGTGGCCTCCTAAAATCTCCTCTTCTGGTAAATGTCCGTGATATGCAAATACTCTAATTCCTTCAACTGTAATTAATGCCATTATGCTAAAGTTTTTATTGCTTTTTCAATCCTATTAATTGTTTCTTCTTTGCCTATAAGAGATGCAATATCAAAAAGAGATGGCCCCATCGCTAAGCCTGTTAGAGAAATTCTAAAAGCTGGCAATAATTTCCCCATTCCTAAATCTTTTTCAGTTAAATATTTCTTAAATTCTATTTCAATATTTTCTGAATTAAAATCAGAAATTATTTTTAATCTTTCTTTAAAGTCAATTAAAAAATTTGGTGTATCATCATTCCATTTTTTTCGTATAGTCTTTTCGTCATATGTAGTTGGAGCAATAAAATAATATTGACCTTCATCCCACATATCTTTAACAAATGTTGCTCTTTCCTTAAGTTGATGACAAACAGTTTCAACATAATTATTTTTAACGCTTATTCCATTTTCTTTTAAAATAACTTGCAAGTCTACTGCTAAATTTTCTTTTGATTTTGCTCTTAAATACTGCTGATTAAACCATTTAGTTTTATCGAAATCAAACTTTGCGCCAGCTTTCCCAACTCTATCTAAACTAAAAGCATCAATTAATTCATTCATTGAAAAAATCTCTTTTGTAGTACCTGGATTCCAACCTAAAAATGATAACATGTTAATAAAAGCTTCTGCAATATATCCACTTTCTCTGTAGCCAGAACTTAGCTCATTAGTGTCAGGATTTTTCCATTGAATCGGAAAGACAGGAAACCCTAAACGATCGCCATCTCTTTTACTTAATTTACCGTTACCATCAGGCTTCAATATTAAAGGAAGATGAGCAAATTTGGGCATACTCTTCTCCCAACCTAAATATCTATATAGTAATACATGAAGTGGTGCGGATGGCAGCCATTCTTCCCCTCTAATAACATGTGATATTTTCATTAAATAATCATCTACAACATTAGCTAAGTGATAAGTTGGCATGCCATCAGATTTAAAAATCACTTTATCATCTAAATTATTGGTATTTACAACTACCCAACCTCTAATGATATCATTAATTTTTATCTCTTCATTTCGAGGCATTTTAATTCTAATTACGTAAGGTGTACCTGATTTGAGTTTTTTGTCCACCTCATCTTGGGAAAGCGCTAAAGAATTTTGCATTGTATTTCTAGTAATAGCATTATATTGAGGTGAAGGCACACCAGCAGCTTTCATTTTTTCTCTCATTACAGTGAGATCGTCTGAATTATCAAAAGCATAATATGCAAAACCATCATTTACCAATTGTTCAGCATAAGGCTTATAAATTTCTTTTCTTTCAGACTGTTTGTAAGGTCCAAATTTACCACCATTAATAATAGATTCGTCAATTTCAATTCCACACCATTTTAGTGATTCTATCAAGTAATCTTCAGCACCTTTAACAAATCTTTTCTGATCTGTATCTTCAATACGTAAAATCATCTTTCCGCCATGCTTACGAGCAAAAAGGTAATTATAAAGTGCTGTTCTAACGCCTCCAATGTGAAGTGGTCCTGTTGGACTTGGGGCAAATCTTACTCTAACTTTTGACATACTTTTTTTTTGGGCTTCAAAGATACGCTTTATCATATAACTGTAATAGGAAAGTTATTAAATTGTATTTTTGCATCGATGAATGATATAAAAATTAAAATAATATTTGAGCAACTTAATAGTTTTATTAAAAAGTACTATTACAACCAACTTATTAAAGGTAGTATATATGTAGTTGCTATTCTTTTAATATTTTTTATACTCTTAACGTCAATTGAATATTTTTTTGCATTTGGAGTTTTAGGTAGAACAATATTATTTTGGACTTATATTGTAATAAATATTATTGTCTTTATCAAACTGATAATTATACCAATTCTCAACATTTTTAAAATAGGTAATAGAATAAATTATAAGGTGGCCGCCAAGATTATAGGAAATCATTTTACAGAAATCGATGATAAATTATTAAATCTTCTTGAGCTATCAGAAATATCAGATGAAGAAAATCATCTAATTCTAGCCAGTATTAATCAAAAAATAAAAAAGATTTCTCCGATTTCTTTTAAAAATGCAATTGATTTTACCCTAAATAAAAAATATCTTAAATGGGCTTTTGTTCCTATTTTTATACTAATACTCTTTTTTATTTCTGGAAAAGAATATGTCATTACCGAAAGCTCTGCAAGAATTATAAAACACAATAGCTTTTTTGAACCTCTTGCACCATTTAAATATATTGTACTTAATGAAAACTTAAATTGCAATCAATTTGAGGACTTTTCTCTAACGATATTGATTGAAGGAGAGCAAATACCATCAGAAATATCCATTTTTTTTAATAGCAATAAATATAAAATGAAAGCACTTGGTGAAAATAAGTTTCATTTCTTATTTAAACGAGTTGCGTCAAATATTAACTTTAACTTTAATGGCGGGGGGTACAAATCTAAGCCATATAAAATTGCATGTTTACTTCAGCCAAAAGTTATCAATATGGAAATTAATGTAAGTCATCCTCCCTACACTAATAAAGGCAATGAATTCATTAAGAATAATGGCGATATTATCGTAAGTGAAGGCAGTAGTGTTAAATGGAATATTGAATTGCAAAATAGCAATAACTGTTTGTTTGTAATAAATGATAATATAAAGCAAGAATTTAAAGAGCAAAGCCAGTTCTCTTTACAAAAAAGAATATACAACAGCTCAAGATATTCAGTTATAACATCTAATATTAACAGCTTATGCGATACTTTAGAGTATTCAATATTAGTAGTAAAAGATGAATTTCCTAAAATAAATGTTAAACAGAGTTTAGATTCGGTTAATAATATATTATCATTTAATGGAATTATCCAAGATGATTATTTAGTTAATAACCTACAATTTCATTATTACTTAAATATTGATGATAGTGTAATTCAGTTTGTTGATACAGTTAAGATTAATAAAAGCAACTATGAGCAGTTTTTTTATGCAATAAGCTTGGAGACATTAAATATTAATCCTGGTCAAGAGCTAAATTACTTCTTCAAAGTTTGGGATAATGATGCAGTTAATAAACCAAAATTTACAAAAAGTCAAACTTTCTCTTATCAAGAATCAAGTGTTGAGGAGTTAATTAACAAAAAAAATCAAGAAAATGAGAAGATTAGACAACAGATAAATCAGTCGATGAAACTTGCTGAAAATATTCAAAAAGAAATAAAAGAACTTAATAAAAATATACTTGAAAAAGATAAAATAGGATGGGAGGAAAAAGAAAAAGCTAAAAAAATCTTACAAAAGCAAAAAGATCTCGAACAAAAAATAAAAGAAACAAACGAAAGAAATTCGAAAAGCCTAAAGACCAATGAAAAGTTAAACTCGTCGCTGATTGAAAAACAAAAAAAGCTTGAAGAATTAATGAATAAAGTTTTTACTGATGAAATGAAAAAACTTCTTGAAGAAATGGAACAACTAATTCAAGAATCTGACAAAGAAAAATTGAAAAATTTACTAGAAAAACTACAAGATGAAAATCATGATTTAGAAAAAGAGCTTGATAGAGAGTTAGAGCTTTTTAAGCAACTTGAATTTGAACAGCAAGTACAAGAAGCAATTGATAAAATCAAAGAAATCAAAAAATCACAAAAAAACTTAAGAGATGAAACATTAAATACTAAATCATATTTAAAAAAAGAAGATCTTGTTCAAAAACAAGATAGTATCAGTAAAAAAATGGACAGTCTTAAAAAAGAGTTAGAAGACATAAAAAAAATGAATATGGAACTGGAGAAAAAAAATACCATTCCTAAAACTAAAAAGTTAGAAACAGAAATTTCTGAGCAAATGCTTGATAGTAAAAAATTACTAGAAAAAGGGTTAAAAAGAAAATCAAAGAAATTACAAGAAAAAGCTATAGATAGCATTGAAAAATTAGAGAATGAGCTGGAAAAAATGCAAACAGAATCAAATGAATCTAGGCCAATCGAAGACATGGAGACATTGCGTAAAATTTTAGAGAATTTAATTGTGTTATCATTAAGTCAAGAGGAACTAATGTTAGAGGTTAGTAACACATACAAAGGAAGTCCTAAGTTTGTGCAAATTATTCGAAAACAAGCTAGATTAAGAGAAAACAGTGAAATTATTAAAGATTCATTATTTGCTCTAAGCAAAAGAGTTTTACAGATACAATCAACAATCAATAAAGAAATTAGTTCAATTAATTCAAATATTGAAAAAGCTATTAAAAAATTAGAGCTTAGAGATATAAATAATGCGACTAAAAGACAGCAATTTGTTATGACATCAACAAATAATCTTGCATTATTGTTATCAGAAATTCTTGAACAAATGCAAAAAGAGTTAGATTCTCCCCCCTCTAAATGCAATAAACCAAAAAATTGTAATAAACCAAATCCAAATTGCAGTAAGCCTTCAATGAGCGAACTTAAGAAAGCACAAAAAAAATTAAATGAAAAAATAAATAAAGCAAAAAAAGGGGAAAAAGGAAAAGAAGGGAAAGGCAAAAAAAAGGGTGAAAATCGATCTAAAGAACTTATGGAATTAGCCAAAAATCAAGAGCAAATAAGAAAACAATTGATGGAATTAAGAGACGAAATGGGCAAAAATGGTGAGAAAGGGAAAATTGATAACATTATTAATCAGATGGAAGAAAATGAGACAGATATAATAAATAATAGAATCATACAGGAAACCATTAAGAGACAAGAAGAAATACTCTCAAAACTATTAGAAGCTGATGATGCAGAAAGAGAACAAGATAAAGATCAAAAAAGAGAATCAACTGAATGGGAATTCCAAATAGATTACAAGAATAGTGATTTTATAGATTATCAGAAACAAAAAAACTCGCAAAATGAAATGCTAAAGACAGTTCCTTTGCAATTAAATCCATTTTATAAAAAGAAAGTTAAAAAATATTTCCAAAACATGACAAATGATTGATTTTCAATATTTTGAAACTGATAAAATTAAACTTGATGGAAATAAAAAGTGGCTTAAAGATGTCATCAAAAAAGAAAATAACACATTAGGAGAATTGGTATATATTTTTTGTAATGATGATTATCTTTTAGAGAAGAACATTAAATACTTAGATCATAATACATTAACAGATGTGATTACTTTTGACTATTGTCTTGACAACATTATTAGTGGTGATATTTTTATTAGTATAGAGAGAGTAAGGGAAAATTCTGTATCATATAATGTATCTTTTTCAGAAGAATTAAACCGTGTGATGGTACATGGTTTATTACATTTGCTAAAGTATAATGACAAAACAGAACAACAATCGAAAATCATGAGAGAAAAAGAGGATTTTTATTTACAAAACAAAGTAGATGACATTAGAAGATAAATATGATGTTATTGTTGTTGGGGCAGGACATGCAGGTTGTGAGGCGGCACACAGTGCGGCTACCTTAGGGTCAAAGGTATTGGTTATAACGCAAAATCTTGAAACTATCGCGAGAATGTCATGTAATCCAGCTATGGGGGGGGTTGCAAAGGGTCAAATCATAAGAGAGATTGATGCTCTTGGAGGAATGTCAGGATTAATTACTGACACCTCTTCTATACAGTTCAGGATGTTGAATAAAAGCAAAGGTCCGGCTATGTGGAGTCCTAGAGCACAATGTGATAGAAAAATATTTGAAAAAGAATGGAGACTAACACTAGAAAAAAATCAAAATATAGATTTTTGGCAAGACACAGTTGAAAATCTTATTATCGAAAATGAAACTGTTGTTGGATTAGTAAGTAAAATGGGGGTAAAAATATTTGGTAAAAGTATAATTCTATGCAATGGAACCTTCTTAAATGGAATTATTCATCTTGGTCAAAAAAATTATAAGGGCGGACGAGCTGCTGAACCTGCAGCAGAGGGGATAACAAAGCAATTAATTGAACTTGGCTTTACACATGGAAGGATGAAAACTGGAACACCACCAAGATTGGATGGAAGAACAATTGACTATTCACAAACTGAAGAACAATTTGGTGATGAGAAACCAGTAAGTTTTTCTTTTATGAATTCAAGTTCTTTAAAAAAACAACAGTCATGCTTCATTGCTTACACATCTCCAGAAGTACATAATGCCTTAAAGGAGGGATTTGACGACTCTCCAATGTTTACGGGAAGAATAAGTGGTACGGGACCAAGGTACTGTCCATCTATTGAAGATAAGATAGAAAGATTTGCATCAAAAGAAAGGCATCAGTTATTTATCGAACCAGAAGGAAAAGAAACTATTGAAATATATTTAAATGGCTTTTCAACCTCACTTCCGGAATCAGTTCAGCTTAAAGCTTTGCGTAAGATTAAAGGATTGGAAAAAGTTAAAATGTTTAGAGCTGGATATGCAATTGAATACGATTATTTTCCACCAACTCAATTAAAACACACTTTGGAAACAAAAATAATAAACAATTTATTTTTTTGCGGGCAGATTAATGGTACTACAGGATATGAAGAAGCGGCTGCTCAAGGCCTCATTGCAGGAATTAATGCACATCAAAAAATATCAGAAAAAACTGAATTTATTTTAACAAGGTCAGATGCATACATTGGTGTATTAATTGATGATCTAATAACAAAAGGTACAGAAGAACCATATAGGATGTTTACATCAAGAGCAGAGTTTAGATTACTTCTTCGTCAAGATAATGCCGATATTAGACTGACAAAAAAAGGGCATGAGCTAGGGCTTGCATCAAATGAAAGATTATCTAGATTAAAGATGAAAGAAGATAAAACAAATCTTCTAATTAAATTTCTATCTAAAGAAAGTGTTGATTTGAATAAAATTAACAAAATATTAAAAACTAAGAACTCAAAAATTATTACTCAAAAAGTAAAATATAAAAAAATACTTTCAAGACCTCACATAAATATTTCTGATTTACAGGACATAGATTTTGTTAAAAAGTTTATACTTAAGGAGAGCATAAGTATTGATGCAATAGAACAAGCAGAGATAGAAATAAAATATGGTGGATACCTTTCTAGAGAAAAAGAAACTGCAAAAAAACTTGTTCGATTAGAAAATATTAAAATTCATAAAGACTTTGAATTTGACAAGCTACATTCAATATCAACAGAAGGTAGAGAAAAATTAAAAGAGATACAACCAACAACCATTGGTCAAGCCTCACGGATTAGTGGAGTTTCACCATCAGACATAAATATCTTGCTAATATATCTAGGAAGATGATTGAATTAAATAAATGCCCATCATGTGACTCTAGTAAAATAGCTCCATACATGAATTGTATTGATCATACAATGTCTAAAGAAAACTTTACAATTGTTTCATGTGAAACATGCGATTTTAAATTCACAAATCCAAGACCCGATGATAAAAAATTGGGAGATTATTATAAATCAGATAATTATATTTCACATACAAATAGTCAAACAGGTTTATTTAATAAACTATATCATTTTGTGAGAAAAACATCTATCAATATAAAATTAAAATTAATAAAACAAGATGCTTTTGGCCAAAAGATTCTTGATATTGGATCAGGAACAGGGGAGTTTTTAAAAGCAAGTGAGTCGTTAGGCTATTCAGGAATTGGGATAGAACCATCTGAAATTGCAAGAAAAAAAGCAATTAAAAACCATAATTTAAATATATCAAAAGATACTTCCTTAAAACAATTTGAAAAGAATGAATTTGATGTAATAACTATGTGGCATGTTCTTGAACATGTATCAGATTTAAATAATACAATTAAAAATCTTCATAAAATAATCAAGAAAGATGGAAAGCTTATTATAGGAGTTCCAAATCATAATAGTTATGATGCCAAATTCTATGGTAAATATTGGGCGGCATGGGACGTCCCAATACACTTATGGCATTTTTCAAAAAAAAGCATAGAAGAAATTATGAGAAAACATGATTTTAAGCTAGTGAAAACAAAACCAATGATTTTTGATTCATTTTATGTCTCATTACTTAGCGAAGAATATAAAAAAGGCAATAAAAAATTTATACTGGGATTTATGGTGGGATTAATCTCGAATCTCTTTGGAATATTTACAAATAAAGGACATTCAAGTATTATCTACATATTCAAGCCTTTGAAATAGCATTTAAGTCAATTTTAAGCAACTTTAGTAACGCCGTAGCGTGTTAGGGTCTTTTTTTAAAAATAATTAACTGGTCAATAAATATTGTAATGTATTGATTTACAAGATTTTGTGTAAAAATAACATTGTAATTAAATTATTATCTTTGTTAAATGAGAAATATTTTTATACTTGCTTTGTTATGTACAATAAATGTGAGCGGACAGTGTCCTATACCAAACAATCTAAATACCACAAATGTTAATTACTTTAATGCTGAAGTAAATTGGGTGACAGGTTCTGCTGTTGATCACTATAGAATACGTTATAAAGAAATTAGTGCATCGAATTGGACAAGTGTTAATAATGTTGACTCAAATTTAACAACAAAATTACTTACAAATCTACAGCCATTGTCTTATTACATATATAAAATAAGATCATATTGCGATACGATTAATTCTAATTTTTCAAGTTGGTCAGTATTAGATACGTTTTATACAAATACATCAAATTGTCCTAATACAAGTAATTTATATACTTCTAATATTAATTATTATAATGCTATCGCAAATTGGGACACTATAATTAATGCCGATAGATACAAAGTAAGATACAAAATTCTAGGGACAACTTCTTGGTCAAATTTAGGGCCTATATATCATCCAAATAACGCAATTACAATACCACTTCTACAGCAAAATACTCAGTATGAGTGGCAAGTTATGACATTTCATGATACAACAACTTTATTGGCTTCATTGTGGTCAGCAAGTGATACATTTTTGACAACTTCATTCATACCTGCACCATTTAATCCGCAAACAAATAATACACTTTATAGCCTTGATTGCAATGAGAAAACTACTCTATATTTGAACCTTACTCAAGCAGCTGATGAGCCAGATATAGGTAACAGTATAATTACATCTGACGGTGGATATTTCGATATAGGATCAATAAATTCTGGAGATTCTATTGGATATGCAATTATGACTACTAGCAATCAAATTATAGAGGCTGAATTGAGAACGGGAATTATACTGGGAAACAACTACGCAATTGTTAACTCCTATGACAGTACAAACACCTTGATTGGTTTCTTTACAATAGAAAATCAAAATGGTGGAATAAAAATTAGCTCTAGCACACCAAATGACGGAAATAATTATACTAGTGGTTATGTAAGTGATTTATTTATAAATAACTTATTTGTTAATCCACCTAACAGCGGACCTCTACATTTCTATGCGGAAATAAATTCAGAGTTATCAGATCAAGTATTTACTTCAGATACATTTCAAATATCGTGTGTACCAACAACTTTAGAAAATCACACTTCGAATAAAAAAATAGAGAGCATTTATGATTATTTGGGGAAAAAAGTAAATACTGATGTTGGCTTGTTAAGGATCTATAGATATTCTGATGGTACTATTAAAAAAAGAATAATTATTGACTAAACAAAAACCCGCTTAATTTAAGCTGGTTTTTGTTGTGACTTAGGAGGGACTCGAACCCCCAACCATCAGAGCCGAAATCTGATATTCTATCCAGTTGAACTACTAAGCCGAAAAGCAAAAATAAAATATCTTTTTATACTACAATTTTTTTTTCTTTAAGAAGTTATCTGATAGTAAATTATTAATATTGCCAAGTAATGAAAAACCTTTTATTTTTTTTAATACCAATATTCAATTATGCTCAAGAGGTTGAAATAGGAAATTGGAAAGATTATTTATCTTACAGTTCAGCAACACATATAGCAGAAGGAGAAGATATGATTTACTGTGTAGCTAGCGGAGGTTTATTTCACGTTAACAAATTAGACAATACAATTAATAGAATGTCAAAAATCACAGGGCTCTCTGATATTAACATTACAAAAGTTGCATATTCTAATAATTTAAAAATCACAGTTATAAGTTATGAGAACTGCAATATTGATTTGTTAAAAAATAATCAGATCATAAATATCTCAGATATTAAAAGAGCTGAGATTATTGGCTTAAAAGAAATTAATGACATCATAATAAATAATGACCTAGCTTATGTCTCATGTTCATTTGGAATTGTTGTAATTGATTTATTAAAAGAAGAAATTAAAGATACATATTACATTGGCAGTTTTGACAATATCTTTGGTGTAAATGGATGTACCTTTATAGGCGACTCAATTGTAGCAATAACTACTGAAGGAGTACACTTTGCAAATTCTAATTCTCAAAATTTATCAAATTATACTAATTGGTCAGAAATAGCTCTGTATGAAAATGAAGAAACATACGATAAAATCGTAACAGCGTTTAATACAATTATTGGTGATTTTGATAGTGAAACAATTAGTATTAGTTTTAATAATAATAAACTAATTAAAACCAAATCTGACAGAGTATATATTTATTCTGATATTCAAAATTTTACAGAAGTTATAAATTCTAAATTCGAAAATATTAAATACGCCTGGTACGACAATGAAAATAGCCTTTGGGTAGCTGATTCATCAAATGGATTATTAAAATTTAATACTGAAAATGAATACGAAAGTTCTTACACTCCTGATGGTCCAATAAGGAATGAGGTATATAGCTTAGAGTATCAGGAAAACAAATTGTATCAATGTCATGGTGGACATGCAAATTTTGGCGTGAATGCACTTATAAATGATGGGGTATCCATTAAAAATACTTTTGATAATTGGGAAAACTATAATAGTGCAGATTTAGGTAATTCAAGAGATATTCTTGAAGTAGCAGTATACGAGGGTAGAGAATACTTTGCTTCTTGGTATCATGGAATTCCACAAATGAAAGATGGAGAGTTAGAGATACGCTATGGATATGCAAATACACAAGGAATTCTTGATACTACATATTACTCTAATAATAGAATTAGAATTTCTGATATTAAATTTGATTCTAAAGGGAATATGTGGGCTCTTAGCTCAGAAGTCAACAATCCGATAGTAGTGAAAACTTTAAGTGGAGAATGGTATTCATTTAACATGAACCAAAACCAAGTTGGATTATTCTTTTATGACTTAATTATTGATCGGTTTAATCAAAAATGGGGAGTCCTAGGGCAGGGAAAAGGACTTTTTGTGTTTAATGACAACAATACTATTGAGAATAGTAATGATGATGAATATAAGATCATTAACACAAATATTGGCTATGGAAATCTCCCATCAATGACAACATATAGTATTGCCGAGGATTTAGATGGAGAAATATGGGTTGGGACAGATAAAGGAATAGCTGTATTCTACGATCCTCTTTCGGTTTTCTCTGGCTATAACTACGATGCACAACAAATTCTCATTGTTGACGGAGATTATGGTCAGTACTTATTAAGTGAAGAAAGAATAAAATGCATAGTAGTTGATGGCGCAAACAGAAAATGGATTGGTACTGAGAAATCAGGTGTGTTTCTGCTCTCTGATGATGGCATGGAAGAAATACAACATTTTACTACTGACAACAGCCCTCTATTCTCAAATAATATAATAGATATTGCTATAAATCATGAAAGTGGGGAAGTATTCATAGGAACAAATAAAGGATTATTATCATATAGATCTGATGCGACACAAGGATCGGTTAAACAAAATAAAACTAAGGTTTTTCCCAATCCTGTTTATTCAGATTACAGCGGAATTATTGCAATAGATGGTTTAGTTACAGATGCAAATGTTAAGATAACAGATATTGCTGGAAATCTAGTATATGAAACAACTGCGAATGGAGGAAGGGCTATATGGGATGGGAATAATAAAAATAAAGAAAGAGCATCAACTGGTGTATATCTAATCTTTAGCACCGATGAACTAGGTAAAGAAAAAAAAGTTAGTAAAATTTTATTCTTTCACTAAATGAAATATAAAAGTCCCGCAATAACACTTACATATATTAAATATGGTGAAAGTTCTATAGTAAGTAAAATATTCACAAAGGAAAAGGGCTTACAAACCTTTATGGTTAAGGGGGTGAGGTCAAAAAAATCTAAAAAAAAGATAAGTTATTTCGAGCCTTTGAAACTTTTAACAGTAGATGCTAAATATACGAGCACTAAATCGATGCATTATATTGAAGAAATAGATATTGTGCATGCAACTGAAAATAGTATTGATAAAATAAACAGAAACTTTATTGCTTATTTTATTGCTGAGATATGTAGTAAGGTCTTACAAGATAATGAGCATAATCATGATCTATTTGATTATCTATGGACACTTAGCATAAAACTTTTTAATTCTGAAAAAATTAATCCAAACTTTGCAATTCTTTTTTTACTTGATTTATCTAAATTTTTAGGGTTTTACCCATCACTAGAAAATTTGGAGCAATCTTTTTTTGCCATTAAAAATAGTTATACAGCAATTAAAAGAAAAAAAAATGAAGAAGATTATTTCAATCAAAAATCAAATTTTTTAAAAGAAATTATTGGAGGTAAAAAAGTAATAATGCCACAAAAAATAAGATCAGAAATCTTAAAGGATTTTTTGAAATATTATAAGTTGAATTATTACAATTTAGATAATGTTACATCTCATCTAATAATAGAAGAATTAAGATGATAAAAAAAATATTGTTTTTATTAGTAATTTTTTATGCTAGTAATTTAATTGGGCAAACAATTACATTAAAAGATAGTATTTTAAATTCAGTAATTATTAATGCCTCATTTACATCAAAAAATGTAGGTGAAACATCAGATGAAAATGGGAGGATAAATCTTTCAAGATTTAATAATACTGATTCTATTGAAATATCTCATATATCGTACTATTCAAAAAAAATACTTAAGAAGAACATCAATAGATTTATCTATCTTAAACAAAAAACTATTTTATTGTCAGAAGTAAATTTCAAAACTGAACTTAAAGTTCTAATTTCAGATAAGTATGAAGCTCAAAAAATTATTCCAAGCCCATTTAGCGAAATGCAATCGTCTATATCAAATTTACTATCTACTCAGTCTTCAGTAGTTGTACAAGAAAGCCAACCTGGAGGCGGAAGTCCAAACTATAGAGGGATGGAGGCTAATAGATTGCTATTAATAATTGATGGAATAACACTAAACAATACTATATTTCGTAGTGGACACTTACAAAACTCTGCAACTATAAATCCATTTTTTATTGAAACTATAAATATTCTTTCTGGCCCTGCATCAGTGGGGTATGGAAATGGGGCAATGGGAGGTGCGCTTATCTTTAATACACATAAACCGAAGAATGAAAATACTATTAAATTTCAACAACAATTTGAAAGTAGTAGTAATGCCTCTATAACTAACTTTCTTATAAATTATTCCAGAAAAAATCACTCACATTTAACAGGATTCTCACTTAAATCATTTGGAGATTTGAAAATGGGGAGTAATAGATTACACGGATATAAAAACTGGGGGAAAGAAACAGTAGCAACAATAAATAATAAACAGCTATATACAAGTTATAGCCAAATTGATATTCTTCATAAAAGCAAGTTTAATTTAAATCGATTTAATTCGATAGTTCTTAATTCTCAATACTCAAAATCATCAGATATATATCGTTTTGATAAAATGAATGATCTAAATAAAGGCTTACCAAAATATAAAAAGTGGTATTATGGTCCTAGAATCCGTTTCATGCAAAGTATAAATAATGTAATAAAGTATCCAACCCTATTATTTGATAGTTTAAACACAACACTAAGCTATCAAAATGCAATTGAATCTAGGCACGTAC
The DNA here is from genome assembly GCA_002683775.1 of Flavobacteriales bacterium. Classification (GTDB taxonomy): domain Bacteria; phylum Bacteroidota; class Bacteroidia; order Flavobacteriales; family BACL11. The sequence continues at coordinate 7,946 of NYTT01000017.1, read as the reverse complement.
AAAAATATACAGATACCCTGATAAATAATAGGATGGAAAATGTTAAAGTTTATGATATAAACATTGATTTTAAAAAGAAATTTAATTCAATTAGATTAGCATATGGGATTGGATATAAAAAACAGTATGTAGCATCAGATGCAAATCTTAGCAACTATAACCAAACACTATCTAACACAACAAGATATCCATCTGGAGGAAGTAATGTTGAGGAATTTTTTACTTACTCACAGCTTAATATTAATTTAAGTGAAAAGGTAGATGTACTATTTGGAGGGAGGTTAAATGAAAGTAGTATTAATGCAGATTTTAATAATAATTCATTCATTATAAATAATATTAAAAATAATAATCAATCCTTTATCAAATCAATTCTTTTATCATATAAACCCAAAAAGAATACAACAATAAACAGTTCTTATTATAGTGGATTTAGGAACCCAAATATTGATGATATGGGAAAAATATTTTCAAAAGATGGAATAAATGTGGTCGTACCCAATAAAGATCTTGAACCTGAATTTGCCAATAATTATGAATTAGAATTTAGTTATACGCCTTATCCAATAAAATTACAATTACAATTATTTAGTACATTTATTGAAAATGCAATAAATAGAGACTTTAGTCAGATAAATGGATTAGACAGTATTATTTATGATGGTGATTTAATGCGTGTGCAAATGAATCAAAATATTGAAGCTGCAAGAATAGATGGTGCTAGTATTTTTGCAAGCGCATATATTAATAAAAATTTAGAATTAGTTTCAAACTTTAATTATTTAAGTGGTGAGACTAATCAGGGAAAACCGCTTGCTCACATCCCTCCAGTTAATGCTAAGTTTGAAATAACCTACAAAAAAAAGAATAGTAATTTTAAATTCTACACAATATATAATGCCAAAAAATCAGTGAAAAAATATGATCTTTTGGGTGTTGATAATTTAGATGAGGCAACAGTTGATGGAAATCCTGCTTGGTTTACATTAAATATTGAATACCTTCAAAATATCTCCGAAAATTTTGTAGTTAAAATGGGAATTCACAATATTATGGATGCGCACTATAAAACATTTGGCTCTGGATTAAGCGCAAGTGGAAGAAATGTTGTTTTGTCAATACAAAATGACTTTTAAAATAGTACGCACTCAATTTTCAATATACAGTAACAATTCGTTAAATTTGCAAAATGAAAAAATATACTTTATTAGCAATTAGCACATTCCTTATTTATTCTTTGCAGGCTCAAATATGGGAAGATAACTTACTAAAATCAAATTCAACTCCTACAGTAGCTGAAAAATTTGAAGCTTTTCAAAATTACAAGAAAAATCATGCATACACAAAAGGGAATGGATATAATCCATATGCAAGAGAAATATATTTTATAAATGAACGGGTTTCAAACGATAACAAATTTCAACCAACCTCTCTTTACACTGAATGGGAAAAAGAAAAAGAAAAAAATCAAAATTCTAAACTTATTAATTCATCTAATTGGGTAGCCAAAGGCCCTATAAATACTCCTATAATATTATCTAATGGCAAAAAAAGAGGAAATGGGAGGGTGAATTGTATTGCATTTGATCCTGTTGAACCAAATACAATATGGATTGGCTCTCCAGCTGGTGGATTATGGAAATCTGTCGATGGTGGAAGTAACTGGACTACAAATACAGATAATTTACCTGTCATTGGAGTCTCTCATATTGCTATTGATCCAAATGACAGTCAAATAATGTATATTGTAACTGGAGATGCAGATGCAACAGACACTTACAGTATTGGAATTTTAAAATCTATGGATGGTGGTACTTCTTGGAACACTACGGGACTAAGCTATACTGTTGATCAGGAGAAAACAGTAAATAAAGTAATAATAAATCCTAATAATACGGACAGCTTGTACGCTGTAACAAATTCAAACATTATGATTAGTACTGATGCCGGTTCATCATGGCAGTCTTCAGGACCTTTAGGAAGATGGAGAGATATTGAATTTAAGCCAAATAATTCAAATATCTTATATGCCGCTAAACAATCTGGTGGAAGCTCAACTATTTACAGAACAAATGATGGAGGTGCAAATTGGAATCAAATTGTAAATGGTCTATCAGGCAGTAGATATAGACCATTAATTGCTGTAACTCCTGCAAACCCAGAAGTTATTTATGCTCTATTTTCCGAATCAGATTATAGCTTTCACGGTCTCTATAAATCAACCGATTCTGGAGATAACTGGACACAACAATCTAATAGTCCTAATATTTTTGGGTGGAATACAGATGGTACTGGAACTGGAGGGCAGTCATGGTACGATATGAGTCTTGGGGTAGCGCCTAATAATGAAAATTTAGTTTATGTTGGAGGAATAAATATTTGGAAATCAGATAATAGCGGCATGGACTGGGATATTGATGCAAGTAGTGGTAATGGATCAAATTATTCTTACATGCATGTAGATCAACATGCGTTTGAATTTAATCCACATACTAATATTGCCTACGCTGGAAACGATGGTGGTTTTTATAAGTATATGGCGTCACTTAATAAATGGGTAGATATTTCTGACGGTTTAGAGATATCTCAATTTTATAATCTAGGACTTTCAAGATCTAATCCTAACAAATTAGTTGCTGGAGCACAAGATAATGGAACGGAAATGCTAACTAATGCTACTTGGGACGCTATTAGAGGGGCAGATGGCATGGAGTGTGCTATTGATCATTACGATGAAACTATAATTTATTCAGAATCTCAGTACGGGGGCATGAAAAAATCATATAATAATGGCAATAATTGGAGCAACATTAAACCAGTAAATTATGAGGGAGCTTGGAATACACCTTATGAGATGCACAGTATTAACAGTAATTTAATAGTCGCAGGATATGGTGAAGTATATAGATCTACAGATGGCGGAGGTTCATGGGATTCCATATCTTATAATGTAAGTGGGGGAGCAGATATTAGAAATATTGCTCTTGCACCATCTGATGAAAATTATATCTATGCTGCATCATACAGTAAAATAAAAGTTACTAAAGATGCTGGAGTAACTTGGAATTACATAAAACCAGGATTACCAAATTATAATATTACTGATATCGCTGTTTCTACAACAGATGCTGATCGAGCATGGGTAACTTTTTCTGACTATAATAATACAAATAAAGTATATGAAACTATTGATGCAGGTGTAAATTGGACTAATATATCTGGTAGTAACTTGCCAGGTTTGCCTGTAAATTGCATTGTTTATCAAGGAAGTGCAAAAGATGATTTATACATTGGCACAGATGTCGGTGTATATCATAAAGACAACACAATGACAGAGTGGGTTCAATATAACAATGGTCTTCCTAATGTGATTGTTAAAGAATTAGAGATTCATTACGATGAAGGTACTATTAGTGCAGCAACATACGGAAGGGGGGTTTGGGAAAGCCCTTTAAATATACTTTCAGGAGTCAGTACATTTAATGAAAACATCATAAATTTTAATATCTATCCAAATCCAGCAGAAGATGAAATAAAGATAATAACAGATGAAAAAAATATTACTGTTACTATACATAACATTACAGGACAAAAAATAATAACTTCATCTTCAAAAATTATTAATGTATCAAATTTACGACGTGGATACTATGTAGTTAGTATTGAATGTGACGGCAAAATTAATAGAGAAAACTTAATTATAAAATAGCTTCAAATTCTTTAATATATTTTCTTTTTGGACTTTGTGGTGCGAAAATTACACCAACGTTTACGTGAATTTTGTCTTTTTTATCTTCTAGAGGAAAATACGTTTTAATTAAAAAAGCCCCTCCCATAAAGCCCCCTTCTAATCTCCATAAACCACGATAAATATTTTTAGAGATAATAGGTTTGTAAAGTGGTTCAATTCTCACATAACTTCCTTCATTAGAACCAGCAAGATAATGCTTAAATATACTATCTGTTTTTGATAATACTTGTGAATGAAAATTAGTGTCATTTTTTTTAAAACTAAATGATAATATGTTCTTAATTACATCTGAATTATTTGGATCATAGCTTGCCCAAAAAAATGAATCAGTAAACATAACAGACTTATATTCTTTCGGAATAACAATAGAATTATTAAAATTTATTGAGAATTTTCTCTCTAGTTCTTCATTCGAAGATTTTTTTAACACTTCTCGAACATACTTAATTTCTCGATTTTTATACATTAAGCATAGCTTTTCAAGATCTTCGATCGTATTTTGAGGAGAGTTACTCCATCTCAATTGAGTAACATACTGACCAACAGCCCATTTATCCAATTCACTAGAATTTATTGCTTCATCAGAAATTATGACAATATTTTTATGTGTTTTTAATATAGATTTAAATTCACTAAAGTTAATTTGAATAATTTTGAATAAACTCTCATCATAATTAGTCCCATTAATAGGTCGTCCAAAAGTTTTTACAACTAATTTTTGTAAAATATCTTGCCAGAGATTATCATCAGAAACAAAGATTACTTCAGAAATTTTCCCTGTCGAGTTAGGTAATGTTTTTGTTGCATTTGAACAGCTAAGAAATAAAAGTAGAGAAATAAAAAAAATTCTCATTAGATTATAGGAATTATAATTTTAGTACCTAACTTTAAATGATCATCTATCAAATTATTTAATGATTTAATTTTTCTAACACTAAGACCATCAAATTTTTTTGCAATTCCCCATAGTGTATCTCCACGTTGAACTGTATAAACTCGAGTGTTTTTGACGGATGTAGAAGTTGTAATATTAGTTTTATCTTTAACGAACAAAACTAACTTTTTGCCAATACTAAGCTTGCTACTAGTGAGTTTGTTCCAATTTTTTATTTCATATATCTTAACGTCATATTCCTTTGCAATTCTTCCTAGATAATCTCCTTGTTCAACTGTATAAAGTAATCTTTTTTCATTTATCAAAATTTCTTTTGAGTCAACGGCATCAATAAAAGCATAGTTATTCTCTTTATTGTTCAAGAAATCATTCTTTGCATAAGATGGTAATACTATGATGCTGTTTTTTGGAAAAACATCTTTTTTAATTACTGGATTAAAATATTTTAGTGTTTCATTATTTAAACACAACATCTTAGAAAGTGTATTAATATCGACATGTTGGGCGATTACAATTGTATCAGTATCTGATAAATTGATTTTTGGATTTTGAGATTGAATATTATGTTCTTCTGCAAACTCCATAGCATAATTTACTGCAATAAAAGTTGGAATATAATTTCTTGTTTCTCTTCTCAAATGTGGGTAAAGGTCCCAAAAATTATTTGACCCAATGCTATTAATTTTCCTTTGTAAATATCCTGGACCACCATTATACGCTGCTAAAACTAAATTCCAATCACCAAAGCTATCATATAGTTTTAAAAAGTATTCGCATGCCGCTTTAGTAGATTTAATAGGATCTTGTCTTTCATCTATGTAAGAGGTAACATTCAAATTATATTCTCTTCCCGTAAGGTACATGAATTGCCAAAGTCCAGTAGCCCCTGAATGAGATTTAGCTTTAGGGTTTAGTGCAGACTCTACAATTGCAAGATATTTTAATTCTAAAGGTAATTCGTAGCTATCTAGTAAAGACTCAAATAAAGGGAAATATAGTTTTTTAAGCCCAAGCATTCTTGAGATTAAAGTTTTATTCCTTCCTATGTAGCTTTCAATGAATGGATGGACTTTATCGTTGTACGCTAATTCCATTGGAGAGTTTGCGTCTAAGGATTCTAAACGAATTGCAAATATATTAGCTGTATCTATATAAGTTTTTAAGTTAGAATCTTCGCAAATTGAATCTTGCAATACACTAGAACTAATTTCAGTAAGATGTAGTGTATCATTAGCACTAATATTAAACGATACTAAAAATGCTAAAAAAAATAAATATCTCATTCTACAAATTTGATAAAAAAACCTAACTTAGTGAAGTAAGAAAAATCCAATTATTAACTCATGTTTGTTAAACAAAATTGTAATTTAAAAGATTAAAGATTTTGTATCTTTGCAACATATGAGTAAGCAAACAAAATATAATCAAGGAAAACTATTAAAAACAATAAGTGACCCTACAGATTTAAGAAAATTAAATCCAAAACAATTAGAACAAGTTTGTAGTGAGCTTAGAAAATATATAATTGATATTGTTTCAGAAAAAGGGGGGCACTTTGGAGCGAGTCTTGGAGTTATTGAATTAACTGTTGCACTACATTATGTATTTAACACTCCTCACGACCAACTAGTTTGGGATGTAGGCCATCAAGCTTACGGTCACAAAATTTTAACTGGTAGAAAGAATCAATTTGTAACAAATAGAATAAAAGATGGGTTAAGTGGCTTCCCAAAAAGAAGTGAAAGTGTGTACGATACATTTGGAGTTGGTCATGCGTCGACATCAATATCTGCTGCACTTGGAATGTCAATAGCCTCAAAAAGCAATGGTGATAAGGACAAGCAACATATAGCAGTAATAGGTGACGGATCTATGACAGCTGGATTAGCTTTTGAGGGTCTTAATCATGCTGGAGCAGAAAACACAAACTTATTAGTTATACTTAATGATAATTGTATGTCTATTGATCCAGCTGTTGGAGCGCTTAAGGAATACCTTACGGATATTTCAACATCAAATACTTACAACAAGGCAAGGAATAAAATCTGGAAAATTCTTGGTAAAATAAGTCAATTTGGTCCAAATGCACAGAAAATAGCAAAAAAAGTTGAAGGTGCTGTTAAATCGACTATTTTAGGTGAAAGCAATTATTTTGAATCATTAAATTTTAGATATTTTGGGCCTATAGAAGGACATGATGTCAAGCATTTATCAGATGTATTAAGAGATTTAAAAAATATTCCAGGACCTAAGATTTTACATTGCGTAACCCAAAAAGGCAAAGGATACTCCCCGGCTGAAGAAGGTGATTCGACAAAATGGCATGCGCCAGGTTTATTTGACAAAAAAACTGGCGAGATACTAACTTCTAAGGTTGAAAGGACGCCTCCAAAATATCAAGATGTTTTTGGAGAAACAATAATAGAATTAGCTAAAAAAAATAAAGATATAGTTGGTGTTACTCCTGCAATGTTAACGGGTTCATCAATGAACAAGATGATGAAAGCAATGCCTGATAGGACATTTGATGTTGGTATAGCTGAACAACATGCAGTAACATTTTCAGCTGGACTATCAACGCAAGGAAAAATTCCTTTTTGCAATATATATTCATCTTTTATGCAAAGAGCATATGATCAATTAATACATGATGTAGCACTTCAAAATTTAAATGTTGTCTTTTGTCTTGATAGAGGTGGTTTAGTTGGTGCAGATGGAGCTACCCATCATGGTGTATATGATATTAGCTATTTAAGATGTATACCTAATATGATAGTATCGGCTCCAATGAACGAAGAGGAGCTTAGAAATTTAATGTATACTGCACAGCTACCGAACAAAGGCCCATTCTCTATTAGATATCCGAGAGGTAAAGGGGTGTTATTAGATTGGAAAAAAGATTTTAAAGAAATTAAAATTGGTGAGGGGAGAATGATTTCAGATGGTGATTCAATTGCAATCTTGTCTATAGGCCACCCTGGTAATCTTGTGGTAGATTCACAAAACGAATTTAAGAACAAAGGCTTAGATATTGCACATTATGATATGAGGTTCATAAAGCCACTTGATATCAACTTATTACATAAAATAGCTCAAAAACACAGATATATTATTACGCTAGAAGATGGTTGCTTACAAGGAGGTTTTGGATCAGCTATTCTTGAATTTATGTCAGATAATAATTATTCATGTAAAATACATCGTCTGGGTATCCCTGACAAGTTCATTCATCATGGTACCATAGAAGAATTACAAGAGCTATGTGGATTTAATAAAGAAGCCATAGTAAAATGTATTGAG